>JASEEW010000089.1 GCA_030019485.1 Thermoplasmatales archaeon
TCTTCGCTCTACGATTTCCGTCACATGCCCTGAGTATTTCCGCCTTTTCTTTTTAGCAAGCGCCTTGTAAACTCCACAACCGAAATGTTTTCGGTCGAGATTTTACGTGGAAATCCATGTTGTGGAGTTTAGTAATCAGGCCTTTCTTCAGATTTGTGTACAGGGCAGGGATGACCAAGACGGCCAGAGATTGCATTTCTCAACAGGGACAGGAGGGCAGGTGCCAACCATATGCCCATATTTTCTTCGCGGCATGAAAACATGAATATGTTTAAGGCAACATAAGTTTTGGCACTTTGCTGTAAAAAAACACAGGGTAGCCTGTGGCTCAGTGCAGATTTGTGTCATCTACAGATGTTTTACCTGCTCAGCAGCAGTCTTGCATTTTCCAGGGAATAGTTCCAGTCATCTGGCAGAACATTGGTTTTTTTGTAGTATCTTACAAGACGTCTGATTTTTGATTCAATGAGCGCTAAACCCCTTTTGTTTGAGAAGTCCTTTGGGTTTGATGCTAAATGATCTGAAAGATTAACAGCCTTTTTTATAAGACCTCTTAAATCGGTTGGGATCTCAGATTTTATATTGTTTTCCTCCAGTATTTTTGTTATGTTTTTTCCTGTTATGAGTTTCGTATCAGGGACAGCATACTGGTCTCTGAGTATTGTACCTATGACAGGCGGGGGGTTCCCAGCCTTTGCAAGTCTGACAACAGTATCAGTTATCTCCTTTTCTGACATAGCAACCCATGCAGGTTTTTCTTTCACCATGGGCCTCCTTGAGCCTGATTTCCCTTTTCTTCTAGCATGCATTCTCGCCATGTTTTTTCACCCTTAAACATTCTGTATTTGACAGAAACTCATCATGGGTCATGGTGTTCTTATAATTTTCCCAGCATTCCTCCTGCTTGTCACAGAGCAGACAGCTTCTGCCAATAAATGTCCTCATATTCAAAATTTCTGTTTCGTTCAGGGGTATGAAGGTATCCGCGTATATCGCCCCAGATACCTCCTTTGGGTACGGGATAATGTTGTAGTTCTCAGGAATAACATCCTGCTCCAGTTCGGGTTCAGGGGGGATTGCCTCCTCCAATACCTCAACCTGGGGCAAAATACCGGTTTCTTCAGCAGCAGCCACCCCTGATTCTGCAGGTATCTGCTCAACTGCTTCAACCCTGGGGTGTGCTTCTGTTTCCATAGCCTCAATACCTGCTCCTTCAGCAAGGGCTGATTCTAGGGGTGGAGGCTCTAAAGCCTCCGCAGGCATTTCTGTTTCCACAGCCTCAACAGTAACAGGTTTTTTTTCCTTTTTTTCTTCCTCATACTCTATTTTTCTTCCTGCAGGTGTGAACAGTATCATTATCACGATAAAGGCAATGAATATTGCTGAGCCGATGTATAACCAGGTGTCAAAACCAAAATACTCATATGCCTTTGCGAAGCCAAAGGTTTTGTCGAGAGCGAGAAGAACAA
This sequence comes from Thermoplasmatales archaeon, assembly GCA_030019485.1. GTDB lineage: Archaea > Thermoplasmatota > JASEFT01 > JASEFT01 > JAUWIS01 > JASEEW01. The sequence goes on from JASEEW010000089.1 coordinate 1,470, forward strand.
CCCATGCAGTATATACTGTTGCAATAATTGGTATGAGCCAAGGCCAGAATGGTTTTTTTATGTGTTTCTGCTCCATTAAGATTAGTATGCTATTACGTAGTAATTAACTTTTCTGAATGTGTTTAACAAGTTTTGTTAGCGCGTTTCCTCTATGCGAATAAATATTTTTTTCCCCTATGTCCATTTGAGCAAATGTTTTATCACTGTTTTTTGGTATAAATATTGGGTCATAACCAAACCCCTTTTTTCCGCTCATCCTGGTTGATATCCTTCCCTCGCATATTCCTTCAAACATCTTTGTTTCCCCATCATAGTAACCGATTGCTGATTTAAAAACCGCGTTTCTGTTTTTTTCATTTTTCATTAGTTTCAGTATTCCTTTACATCCAATTTTATTGAATACATATTTTGAGAATGGTCCTGGAAAGTTATTCAAGACGTCTATGAACAGCCCTGAGTCCTCAATGAAAAAAGGTTTCCTGATTTTTTCTTTCAGAAATTCTATGCCATAAACAACAATCTCACCTAGGTTCTCAGACCTTATTTCAGGATAATCAAAACTTTTCTGCTCAATATTTTTTATTTTCTTTTCCGCTTCAGAAAACTTTCCCTTGTTCGATGTTACAAAAAATATTTTATGCATACCTGCCCCTCTCACTTATCTCATGCATCCTTTTCACAGCCATGCCTTTTTTATCATACGGTTTATAGGAATCAAGCACATAGCCAAATGCATCTACTTCTGAATGCGCGCCCTCAAAACCCTCCATCATGACATGCAGGTCAACACCTTTTACCTCCACTTCACTGTTTTTTTCTCCCAGCCCAAAATCAATGAAAAATATTTTATCATTCAAAAGAATCATGTTTGATGTTGTGAGGTCACCATGGATTATGCTGTCAGCATGCATTTTTCCAACGGACTCACCTATTTTATGGCATATTTTTTTTCTCTCATTTTCAGAAACATTGTTGAGTATGTCCTTTATCCTTTTTCCGTTTATGTACTGCATTATTATCATGCATTCATCAACATTGACATCATAGATAACAGGGGTGGAAACACCGCATTTTTTCACCTCAGAGATAAGGCGTGCCTCAGATTTAGTCCTGCTTTTCCTTAAAATATCATCTATCTCTCTGTTTCTGTATGTTTTTGGAACCCTCCATTTTGCTATTGCCTTCCTTCCAAGAAACTCTGTTAGATGGATTTCTGCCTCAGCACCCCTTTTGAACAACATAACAGTACATGTAGGGATATGGGGGGATAAAAGGTTTAAGGTTTAAAGGTGTAAGGTAATAGAGGTTTAAGGTGTAAAGTATAGGGTTTAAGGGGATAAGCCCTGTCCACTTACAACTTACCACTTACACCTGTTTCACTTACACCTTACAACTTAATGCTCGCAATGCCTGCATTCCATACTGTGCCATTTCTGTATGCATAAAAAATAGTAATGTTTTGTTTTTTGGTTTGTGCACAGGTCTTTTTCATTCATCCATCTGCACATGTTTACCCTCCTTTTCTGTGCTTCTTCCTTTCAGTCTTCAGCCATTTGTCAATCTCTGCTAAAGTTTTGTCTGTCCTTCCATTCATCCAAACATTATTATACGGTATGATTATATATGGGTTTGTGGGATATATCCAGTCCTGCTATGCACTAGCATGCGCCACATTCCACAGTGACGGTGAAAAAAATGGTGATAGTGACTACAGGAAAGGAAAAGGTGTTGCTCTGCTTGGAGGATGCTGAACTCCCGCAGTTTAGGATAGCAGAGATGCTGAACATGCGTCAGGCTCATGTTTCCAGGGCTTTGAAACAGCTGACTGAGAACGGGATGGTGGATGGTGCAAAAGGGCATATACCTGGTGTGAAAAAAAGCGTGAAAATATACTCCGCAACAGAAAATGGAAAGAACAGGATAAGGGCGCTGAAGCACAGAATTGGTAAACAGAGCATCACAGTCAGGGATTTGAAGGGCGTGGAAAGCATTGTAAAATTTTCATATGCAAATAATTTTCTGAAAAAAAATGTTGGTAAAACAGTCACAGCAGCAGAACTCCTGACGTTACTGCATCGGAACGTGCTTGATGTTAAACTACTGCTGAAAAAATCTGTTGGTGTTGTTGATTTTGCCGAGGAAAAACCAGGAGTAAAGCACTTTTATGGCAGAAAAAACGAGCTGGATGAGATAAAAAGGTTTATGTCATCAGATTCAAAAATACTTTCTATTAGGGGCATTGCAGGAATAGGTAAGACAACGCTGATGTCAAATGCTGTGGATGAATACAGAATTGAGAAAAATGTTTTCTGGCACAGGTTCAGCGAGTTTTCTACTGTGAAAAGCTGTTTAAAGCATTTGAGTGAGTTTTTATCAATGTTAAAAAGAAATAAACTCAGAGGGTACATTTACTCAAAGGAGAAGATTGATGTTACGGAAGTCCTAATTTTGCTGGAGGAGGAATTTAAAAACATAGATGCCCTGCTTGTTTATGATGATGCATATAAAATAAAGGAGGAGGTTGCGGGTTTTTTCAGGGAAATATTTTGTCTGCTGAGAAGATGCAAAAATGTAAAGGTTATGGTGGCTGGGAGGAGAATGTCAGGACTTTATGATAGGCAGGATGTTGCAGATGGTTTTGTGAAAGAAATAATCCTGGGTGGGCTGGACAGGGAAGCATCCAGAAAACTGCTGAAAGAAAAAGGCATCAAACAGGCAGAAAAGATATACAGGTTCACAGGCGGGCATCCGCTGATGCTTGAAATTATAAAATCTGAGAAGATAGTGGGGGATGATATATACTCATTCCTAAAAAACGAGATATATGATAAACTAAATGATGAGGAAAAGGAGATAATGGGGGCTTCATCTGTTTTCAGGTTCCCATTCTCTTCCAGGTTTTTCTTGGAAAACAATATACCTATGGACACGGTGGATGGTTTTGTTGACGGCTCCATGATGGAGAGGCTTTCCGATGTTTATCACCTGCATGATATAATCAGAGGATTTATTTATGAAAGGTTGACAGAAACACAAAAAAGAAGGCATCACAGGACTGCTGGTTTATATTATGAAAATGAAAAAGGGGATAGGGCGCTCGTAGAATGCATGTATCATTTTACTAAGGCAGACGACAACAGAAGAGTGGTTGCTGTGATGGTAAAGCAGGGTGAGAAACTTGTAGACAGGGGTTTTTCAGATGAAATTATGGCGCTCCTGAAAAATTTTAATGAAAAAACTCTCTCAGTGAACGATTGGGCAGTCATGCTTCTGCTTAAAGGAAAAATCTATGACATTGCTGGAAAATGGGACAATGCCATGTCATGCTATAATTCCCTGTTAAAACTGAGCAGACAGATTAAGGACAATGAGAAAATTGCGGAAACACATCTAAGAATCGGGGACGTCTATGCGAAAAAAAGCATGTGGGACACTGCCCTGGAGAATTACAGGAAAACACTGAAAATGTCAGAATTCAACAGGGACAGGTACAGAACAGCATATGCCCACTTCGGCATTGGAAGCATTTACCACAGAAAAGGGGAAACAAATAAGGCAATTCAGAGTTTAAATAAAAGTCTGAGTATTGGTAAAGGATTTGATGCTGTTAAGCAGAAGACCTACAGGGTTCTTGGAAATGTGTATGGTGATAGAGGGGATTACGACAAAGCAGTTGAGTTATACAAAATGTGTTTAAATATTTCTAAAAAACTGGGAGATAAATATGAAATCGTTAGAGCATATAATAATATTGGTGCAGCCTATGATAGCAGGGACATGGATGATGAGGCAACAAGGTATTATGAGAAGCAGATAAAACTTGCTGAGGGGGCTGGTTTTATGAGGGGGGTGGCATACGGCATGGTCAACATTTCAGGCACATGCTGGAAGAAAAATTTAGAAAAAGCAGTGTGGTACTGTGAAAAAGGGATGAAAATATTCAAAAGACTGGATGAAAAAATGATGATTGCCTCAGCCCATGCCCATTACGGTTTTCTTTTAGCCCAAAAAAAGAATTGGAGAAAAGCAGTAGAGCATTTCAATGAAGGCATTAAGGTTGGGGAAAAACTTGGAAGCTGGGATGCGCTTTCCAAACTTCATTTTTTTTATGGAAGAATGTACAAAGAAAAAGGTGAGCTGAGAAAAGCAAAAACACAGTTTAGAAATGCTCTTAAATATTACAGGAAACTGGGAAACAAAACAAAGATAAAGGAGACAGAAAAAGAAATATCCTTGCTTTAATCATAGCTTTTTCATTATTATTTCAGCAGCCTTTTTACCGGAAAGAAGCATGCCTCCAAATATAGGACCCATCCTTGGACTGCCGAAAACTGCATTTGCAGCCATGCCTGCAACATACAATCCGGGGCAAGCCTCTTTTGTGTTTTCAACAACAGTTTTTTCACCATCTGCTGCATCCATGCTTTTTTCACCCTTAACCTTTAATTCGCCTGTTTTTCTTTCCACGATTCTGCACACCTCTGCGGCATGACCGGTTGCGTCTATGCAGTACTTTGCCCTGACTGTTAAAGGGTCAACATGCAGTTTTGCGATTTCAACAGCGCTCCAGTTTATAACAAAACCATTAACCCTTTTGTTTTTTATGAGCACGTCCTCAACACTCATGGAATTAAAAATTTTTACGCCTGCATCAATCGCTAATGCGCATAGTTTTGAAACACATTCTACTGAGTCAGCTGTGAAATAACCATCACCTTCATCTTTAACCCTGACACCAGCCTCCTCAAGTATATGTTTTGATTTTTCCTGAACAACAATAACAGGGAAATTCATACCGCCACCCCACATGCCGCCCCCAACAGAAAGCTTCCTCTCAAAAATCACAACATTTTTACCGCTTTTCCCAAGGTATTTTCCTGCGACAAGACCTGATGGTCCTGCTCCTGCGATAGCAACATCAACATCCAATGCATCAAGGAATTCCCTGCTGAATCTTTCAAATATTTTTCTTGAAATCATTATGTCATCTATCACAAAAAACAGATTATTTTTTGAGTGTTTAAAGGTTTGCCTTTCATTACCCATAATATATTTTATTACACATCCATGTATCTTTATGCTTATCAGGAAGTTCAAGCCCATAGACATTTTCTCGGTTATGAGAATCATCAGTGAAACATTCCTTGAAAACTATGAGCCTGCTCTACTCATGGATTTTCATTCCTCATGGAATGATGGTTTTATTGTTGCAGAGGAAAACAATGATGTTGTTGGTTTCATCCTTGGGATATCCCCTGCTCCAAACCAGGCGAGAATCCTTATACTTGCTGTTGATGAAAAATACAGGGAAAAAGGTATAGGTGCTACGTTGCTTAACGCATTCATACAGGCGTGCTTAATCAGAAATGTAAAGTTAATAACACTTGAGGTTAGAACAACCAATGAAGCCGCTATAAGATTCTACGGAAAATACGGTTTCTGCATTGTGCACATGATACCAGATTATTACAAAGACGGGGAAAACGGATACATAATGCATAAAACAATCTAAATCCCAATTTCTAATCCTTCCTTTACAGACTCAAATACCATGCATGTAAGTGTTTTCTCTATACCTTTTAGCCTTCTCATTTTGTCCACAACAAACCTGCCAACACTTTCCACATCCTTTGCCCTTATTTTTATTATTATATCCCATTCCCCTGTAATGATGTGTACCTCTTGAACATCCTGGAAACTGCTCAGTTTTTTTGCAACCTCTCTTTGAGAAACATTCTCTCTTGATGAAAATGATGCAAGGATAAAAGCAGTTGTTCCCTTGCCCAGATACTTCCCATCTAAAACAGCCTTGTATCCCCTGATAACCCCGGATTCCCTCATCTTTTTTATTCTGCTGTGAACAGTTGAGGTTGGACAATCAAGTGCTAATGCAATCTCTTTCGTGCTTTTTCTGCAA
>JASEEW010000090.1 GCA_030019485.1 Thermoplasmatales archaeon
CATGGTTTGACAATAAGCAGATCACCCGTTCTAATCCACAATCTTTTCTTAATCTTCCCAGGAATCCTTCCAATTCTCGACTTCCTATCAGCACATACTACCTTAATCCTTGAAGCGCCAAGCAGTTGGTCTGCTACGCCGAATATTTCGCCTTTCCTCGGCAGTCTTATTCTGCTGTATTCTTCTTCCTCAACCATTATTTCCAGTAAAGCATTATCCCTATAATATGTTTTGGGAGGGTAGAAAGTTTTATTATGCAATACAACCAATTATCCATAATGAAAAATGCTCATTTAATGGTATTGTGCGTTTCCATTATCATCATGGTTTCAGTGAGTGGATGTATATGGAATGAGGAAAATGAAAAGAAAGAAGAGGAAACATATGTTCTGGAGGCGGTAATCTCCGTTGATAAAAATGTTGTTCATCCAAACGAGACTATAACATTTGACGCATCGTTATCAAAAGGTAGCATAGAAAAATATTACTGGAATTTCACAGGAGGGAATAACTGGGATGCAGAAGGCGCTGAGGTAGCACACAGCTACAGTGAATCAGGACACTATATTGTGAAACTAAAAGTTGTTGATGTGAACGAAGAGCATGACTATGACACTGTGGATGTTTATGTGAACTACAAAGCAGAATATGGGGGGAACATAACAAAAGATGAAGAAGAAAAATCTTACTTTTTTCCACTTAAAACATCTGCACAAAGCGCAACAATTACATTAGAGTATCTATCCAATTACGTTGATTATCCTGGTCCTGTGGATAAACCAAACACCAATGATCTGGATTTATATATTTACTACAACGAGTCTGATGATTCCGAGGTAAAAAATTCCTCCACATTATTGAATCCAAAGGCTACAGGAAACATAGAGGAGGTAATAAAACTCTCTAGATCTGATTTAATATGGAATTTAACAGGCATGAGAGCGTCTGTAAAATGGGCACCTGATTGTGCCTCAGATGCGGCTATAGAGTATACTCTAAGAATAGAAGTTTGCTACAATTTGTGAGTGACAAATATGAAAAAGAATGCTGCCCAGAGCGCGGAAAAAAAATATCAGGCATTGGTTGAGGAAAGAAACAAACTGAATGATGAAGCAGACATAGTAAAAGAGGAAAGGAACACTCTCAACAAGGAAAAAACTGAGATGATAAAGCAGATGAATGAATTCAAGGAAAAAAGAAATAAGCTCATGGATGAAATGAGAGCCCATAAAAAACTCAGGGACAGTTATCATAAAAAGGCGAAGGAGCTTATAAAGGAGAGGAGGGAAAGAAGAGGGAAAATTGTTTTTTCACTCCCTGAAAAAGTTTTATCTTTGAGGCAGAGTGTGCAGGAGCTTGAGTTTAAACAGCAGACAGTGCCAATGAGTATCAAAAAGGAAAAGGGGATTATCGACAGAATCAGAAAAGAGAGAAATGAAATTAAAGATCTTGAAGAAAAACTCAAGGAACAGGAAAATGTTGAAACAGATATAACATCAATGAGTAGCTCACTGGATGAGCTTTTCAAAAAGGCTGATGAGGAACACAAAGAGGTTATTCGTTTATACAACGAGGCACAGAACGAGCATGAAAAGATGAAAACTTTTGTGAATGAAATAGCGCACCTGATTAATGAGGCAAACAAAAAACATAAGGGGTACCTGGAAATCAGGGAAAAAGCAAACGCAATTCATAAAAAGGCTATGGAGATGAGAAACACGGTTCTTGCATATAAAAGGGAAATCTGGAAAAAAAAGGAGGAGGCAAAAAAGATTATTGTAGACCAGAATATCAAGGTAAAAAAGGTGCTTGAGGACACAGAGAAGCTGGAGAAACATGCTGAAACAGTGCTTGAAAAACTTTTGAAGAAGGAAAAGGTTTCATTGTAGTTTAAAGTTTCATTTTCACACCAGCCTTCTTGGCAAGCCATTCACTTATTTTTTTTCTGTCTGCTGTGTTTATTCCAAAATATTCAGGGAATCTCTTTGTTGTTGTTAGTATCTTTGTTCTACCATCCTTTTTTGCATGAACAAGTCCAATCTCATTTAACTCATGAACATGCTCATAAACCTTTGCGCCGAGCATCCTCATGAGGTCAACCTGTTTTACTGGCTGATGATAACCAATAAGTGCCAAGGTTTTCAGAAGCCTGTCAGGTATCTCCTTTGGTGCAAGAGAAACGACATGCTTTGCAAACCCTGTTTTTACCTGCATCACATATTTTTCCCCTGCCTTTGAAACCTCAAGCGCAGTATCCCTTTCATTGTACTCAGTGATGAGCTTCTCCAGTGAATCCGCAATTACGTTTTCTGATAAACCTGTTGCATCCTTGATTTCATTTATTGTAAGCGGTCTGCCTGCCGAAAACAATGCCGCCTCAACAACCCTTGAGTCTGAAACCTGCTCATTCAAGTGTCACACCTTTGGACAAATATCTCGCCGTAAGGGAATTTTTTCTGCCATACATTGATTTTCATTTCAGCTGCTAAAAACAGTACAGACATAATTGTTCTTATGAAATCATCTTTGTTCCCGTTGCATATCCTTGATAAAGGTATAGCGGCTCCGTTAAAGTCACATATCCTGCTCCAAACAATGTTTATGTCCTCCTCCATGTTTTCTTTATGAAGTTTTTCATCAATGTTTTTTAAATCATTTTTTTCACCCATTATCCTCTGTCTTTCCCTAGTCTCAGACATAAGCTCTCTCAGTTTTACCGTGTTTTTCGCCTCATTGAATGCCTCCACCAGCTCAAACAGCGTAACCTTTCTGTCACCCTTTCTTCTAATCCTCTCCTCAATTGGCATCTCACCCTGCAGTATCGCAGTTGTGTAATCATATTTATCGTCTTCAACAAACCAGTCAGGTATAACATCCCATGAAATCTCCTCCCCTTCACTCTGGAGAGATGATTCCAACAGTTTGTCGCTCTGCAGTTTAAGTATTGTCCATGCTGTCAAAACAATGTACCCGGCAGTAACCAAATCAACGTTTTTTTCCTTCCTCACCTTTTTGAGGTACAGTTTGGAAAATTTAACCAAGTCAATATCCCATGGGTCAAGCCTGTGTTCTATGACAAGCTCGAACATTACCATAATCTCCCTCTCAAATTTGCTTTTTATTGATGTGTAGTCGTTCTCCAAAGATTTTACCATTTCCACGTATTTGTTTATTCTTCCTGCTTCATCCTCCTCAGATATCAGTGATTTATGAAACAGCAGATGGTTTAAAACTTCATTTGAAACACTTTTTGGGATTAAATGGTTTTCATCGCTGTTTTTCATCTGGCACCCCCGTACAAGTAGTTAGGGCAAACTTCCCAGCTGTGTAGACACGCAAATTGCTGCAACTCGTAAACTGGGAAGTTTGGGAATAGTAGATAGAGGTTAGGGAAATCCCTAATCCCTAACTTCTGATTCCTGACTTCTTGTTTGCCCCTGACCCCTAATCCCTGACTACTAACTACTTTCATCTGGCACCCCCGATGTTTATTTCGCCCTTCTCCCCGATTTGTGAGAGATTTACATTGCCTATGATGTTTGAAATACCGCTGCTTTGTTTCACAACACCATATACATGATCAGCCTCCTTCAGGATGATTTTTCTCAGTGATACCATGATGAACTGAGCATACTTTGAGTTGTTCTTTATCATCTGCGCAATTTTTTCAGCATTCACGGCATCAAGGAACATGTCCACCTCATCAAGCACATAGAATGGTGACGGTTCATAGCGTTGAATTGCAAATATCAGTGCTAAAGCAGTGAGGCTTTTCTGCCCGCCGGATAATGATTCAAGTTTCAGCATCCTTCCTTCTTTTGGCCTGATATGGATTGCTAATCCTCCTTCAAAAGGGTTCTCAGGATTTTCAAGAACAAGTTCTGCCTCTGTGTCAGTTGAAAGTTGGGGGTATATTTTTTTGAAGTTTTCGTTTACTGAATCAAAAACCTTCAACAGTTCTTCTTTCTTTCTGCTTTTCAGGGTTTCTGCAAGTTTGATAAGATTCTTTTTCTGGTCAATTAAATGTTTTATTTCCTCTTCCAGTTCATTTTTTCTTTTCTCCTGAGAATCATAGTCCTCCAATGCCCTCATGTTCACAGGCTCAAGTGATGCCATTACGGATTCGGATTTGTGTATTGCGTCCTTCAGATACTCTACCGATGGTAATTCCTCGCCCATGTTTTCTTTTGAAGGCTCTGGGTAGTTTTGCATCTCCCCTATTATCTCAGCAAGTTTTTCCTCAAAAGAGGGTATTTTTCTTGATAAATCAGATGCCATATTACCGTATGTGTCAACCTTGTCAGAGTATTTTTCAAGGGTGTTTTTCAGGTTCACAACATCCTCGTAGGCTTTCTCCCTTTTTTTATTCAGAGACAGCATTTCCTCATCCATTGCCTGCCCAACCCTCATCAGAGCATTAACCTTGTTTTCACACTCGTTCTTTGTGTTGATAAACGCCCTAATTTTTTCCTCATGCCCTGAGATTGCTTTCACAACATTGGTCTCATTTTCAATAAGTTCCTGTTTTCTCTGCTGGATAATCTGAATCTGGGTGTCCAGGGTTTTACTCTGGGAGGCCAGGGTTCTCTCCTCCTCCGCTAAAGCCTCTACATCATTCTTCAGTGTCTTTGACATTGATGCAAGCTCTTCTGTTGTTGATTTCAGCAGCAGTTTCCCTTTTTCCTCCTTTTCCCTGTCAAGGCGCATTATTTCTTTCTCATTTTCCTCAATTTTCCTGTTTTTCTCCAGCAATGCTTTTTCATTTTCAGTTTTTTCATTCAGTTTTTGCTCAAGCTCCCCTTTCAGAACATTCAATTTGACCTGGTAATCCTTATGTTTAACCTCAAGGTCAGTTATTTTCATGGTTACGGTGCTGTCTTCCACCTCATATTTCTTTAAATCTCCATGAATGGTGTTTATCATTTCTCGCACAGCAAGGAGCTGTGAGGACAGAAGTTCCTGTTTCTGGGTAGCCTCCCTCAATTCCCTTGATACTTTGTCAATTTCACTTTCACCATGGCTGAATTTCATGTGTTTTTCAATGCTGCCGCCAATCATTGCGCCACCTGCTTCAAGTAGCTCACCGTTGAGCGTAACAAGCCTCACGCCGCCCATGCATTTTCTTGCAGCATCCAAGTCCTTCATTATAATAGTGCTTCCAAAAACATACCAGAATGCATCTCTATATTTTTCATCAAACTTTATCAGGTCTATGGCGAAACCAAGTGAGGCTTTGTCCTTTACGACCATCAAGGACTTACCTGTGGCCATTCCCTTCATCATTTTATTCAAAGGAAGAAATGTCGCCCTACCAAGTTTTTTCTGCCTGAGATACGCGATGGCTTTTGCTGCATCTGCATCAGTGTCCACTATGATGGACTGCATCCTGCTCCCGGCAGCAATTGATAATGCATCCTCATATTCCTTTGGCGGTGTCCCAAGTTCTGCTACCGCACCATGAACACCTTTTAACTCGCCCCTGTCCCTTGCATCCAGAATCTCTTTCACGGCCCTTGTGTATCCTTTACTCACAGATTCTTTGGCTTCCAATTCCGCATTTAACTGGGACCTGAGATTCATCAGCCTTGTGATTTTCAGCCCTATTTCTTTAATCTGCTTTAACAGGTTTTCTTCTTCGTTCTTTTTCAGGGGAAGCTCGTCCTGCAGTTTCTTCACCGCATCTGCTTTTGCAGAAAAACTTTTTTTCAGGTTTTTTTCTTTAAATGCAATATCCTTTATTTCGGCCTCATATGTTTTAACTGATTCCTCAGCAGATGCAATATCTGAGTTAAGGCGCTGGAGCTTTTCTGAAAGCACATCTTTCTCAATTCTCAGTGTTTTAAGTACGTTCTGCCTTTCCTCATGTTCTTTTTTCATTTCGCCAAGTATTTTCTGAATTGATAAGGATTCTGTATCTGATTTTGATATTAATGCCTGCACATCCTTGTATTTTTCCTGTGTTTCATTCAGGGTTTTTTCCTTGTTTTTCAGTTCTTTTTCCACCCTGCCTTTTTCTTTTTCAACTTTTCTCAGTTCTTTTTCCACATTATCCAGCGCAATTACAGTCCGCGCCCTTTCATCCTTAAGACGCTTAATCTCATCCTTTGAGTAGTTTATTCCTTCGGCAGCTCTCACAAGCGTTGCTCTCAGCTCGTCTATTTCCTCCTTTATTTTTTTTGCCTCCCCACCACCCCTGTCTGCGATTTTATCTTCAATTTCTCTGAGTTTTCTTTCCGCATTTTCATATTCATTTTTTGTTTCTCCAAGTTTTTTCTCAGCCTCTGCCTTCTGCTTTGTGTAACCATTAATCTGATTTTTCAGGTTCTCAATCTCATTTTCAACACTGCTTTTTCTTCTGAGGCACAGCTGATATTTTTGCCGCATCAGCCCATCTTTTAACTCCTTATACTTTAATGCGCCTTCCCTGTCCCTTTCCAGGGATTTCAGATGCCCTTTAATTTCCTTCAGTATGATGCCTATTCTTTCCATGTTCTGCTCTACTTCTACCTTTTTTCCATCAGCCTTTTCAATGTCAGAGTCAAATTTTGTTATGCCTGCAATATCATCTATGATTCTTCTCCTCTCCAGATTACTCATTTCTGTGACCGCGTTAATGTACCCCTGCTGGACAAAATTGTATCCATCCGCAGAAATATGGGCGTGCGCAAGCAATGTCTCAAACTCTGTGAGTGAGGAGCCCTTGCCGTTTACATAAAAATAAGAGTAATAGTTTTCAGGGTTGTTTGCATATTTCACAAGACGCGTAAGGCTCACTTCATTGCTGTCCAGCGGTATTGTTCTGTCAGAATTGTCAAAAACAAGGGAAACTTTGCAATACCCCGGCATTTTTCTGCCGTTGCCGCCGTTGAATATAAGGTCTGTGAGCTTGCCTGCCCTGACAACCTTTGAACTCTTCGGTCCTAGAACAAAAAGGACTGCATCGCTAATATTTGACTTCCCTGATGCATTTGGACCTGTTACCGTAGTGAATCCTTGGAGGAAAGGTATCCTTGTTTTTTTCCCGAAAGATTTAAAATTCTCTAAAACAACCTCCTTCAGATACAATCTACCACCTCCTGAGCCCTTCTGCACCCTTGCATTTCTTGAAATATCTGCCTGTGTTTGTTCACATCCCATCCCAAAACACAATATACATTGGTTATATTTAAAGATTTCTGTTTCCGCCAAGCATTTCAGAGATTCCTTTCAGTCTTTGAAGCTCAACCACTGCCAGTATTCTATTGTGTTTTTCTGACAGCTCAGACAGCTTTTTTGACATGTGTTCCTCCCTTTTTTTCTCCAAAGCCCTGAAACCTTTCAGTTTGTTTACAATTTTATCCCATTCAAAAATAAA
>JASEEW010000091.1 GCA_030019485.1 Thermoplasmatales archaeon
AGAGGGGAAAAGAATGTGCAGGAAATGGTGATGATAATGTGGGCTCATGGGGGATGATGATTGAGAGGGGAAAAGAATGCGCAGGGATATGATAATGTTTGTTTGTGGGAGGACTGAGGGGAGAGAAGAATGAGCAGGAATACAATGATGGTAATATTTGTGGTGTGCGTGTTCTGCATGTCTTTATCGCTGACTGCTGAAAGCCAACCCAGAGACATAGTCATAGCATCAGACACAACAATCATACTGAACGTTGGAGATGCTGTCAACGGCACAAATCTGACGTTCACAGGCATAATCCATGAAGCCCCTGGGACACCGGAAAAGAATCCTGTACCCAATGCAGGATTAAACATAACATGGAATGGCACATACAAAGGAAGCACAATTTCAGATTCTGATGGTTACTTCAGTTTCAGTTTCCCAGTAAATGAAAGAGCAGGAGATTATATTTTGAATGTGAGTTTTGATGGTGATGAATATCACAACGCATCATTTAACACTACAGATGTTAATGTAAAACATCCTGTGATTCTGAGCATGACAGTTTCAGATTCTGTTACTGTTATAGGAAACAATGTTACTGTTAATGGCTCTATCATGGATGATGATAGCAGTTTTCTTGACAGTGAAATTTTAATCCTGAAAATGAATGATGAAAAGGTTGGGAGCACCCTTTCTTTGAATGGGTTTTTTTCTTTCAACTATCTTTTACCATTAGGCACAGCAGCAGGCAATCACACATTAGTAGTTGAGCATCCAGGCTCAGCATATTACACATACAATTCCACATCCAAGAATATTACTGTGAAAAGAACAACAAAAATAATTCTCATCCCAAAAACTGTTGCGAGAAACATCAGTGCAGAAATAAACGGCGCATTGCTGGATAACATGGATGAGCCTGTTCCAGAAGCAGAGGTAAACATATTCTGGAACAAAACACCTCTTGACACTACAAAAACAGATGAGAAAGGAGTATTTTCCTTTGAATATCACATTAACAGCAGTCATCCATTGGGGGAGGTAGAGGTTAACGCCGTATTTAACGGCTCAGATTTCTATACATCATCACAGAACACAGCAAATTATACTGTAATAAGAGGTGCAGCTATAATCATGGAATCAAAAAATGTTTTCAGAAACAGCATAGTGGAAATCAGTGGTACATTGGTAAATGATACAGGAGAAGGAATAACAGGTAATGTTTCAATATACTGGGCTGATGCTCCTGATCCTATAAAAGATAATCTGACAACAGGCCCTGATGGCATATTCTCCTACAGCTATCCTGTAAATGCAAATCATTCACTTGGGAATGTCAATGTTACAGTAAAATTTTCTGGGAACGACATCTACCCATCCTCAGAAAAAACCGTGAGTTACACTGTGATGGCCCACACCAATATTATCATTTTCGCAAAAACCCTGAGAAGAGGGGAGTTTGTTGACATAAACGGCACATTAATTGATGATAAAGGAAATGGTTTTCAGGGGCTGGTAGCAATTTCATGGAACAACACAGGTTTGGATAACGTAACAGCAGATGAGAATGGAAACTTCTCCTTAAAGCATCAGGTAGGGTACAATCATCCTCTTGGTACTGTTAGGGTTGACGCTGTTTTCAACGGTTCAGAGATGTACGGCTCATCCAGCAACAACAGTTTTTACAGCATTGTATCAAACACAACCATAATCATGGAACCAGAAAATGTTTTCAGAAACACAACAATAGAAATCAAAGGAAGGATAATTGATGACCAGGGTGCTGGTATTTGGAATCTAACGATAAACATAACCTTTGATGGTGATCACACTACTCCCTATTCAAATGATTCAAACAACTCCGGTTTTTTCTCAGTAGCATACAATCTTTCTGCCAATCATTCACTTGGAAACCTGACCGTAATCGCAGTTTTTGAAGGCTCTGATATTTATGTTTCTTCATCTGCTGTCATAAATTATTCTGTTTTTTCAAACACAATCGTTACAATGTTTTCCAAAACAGTGTTCAAGGGCGGATGCGCAGAAATCAACGGCAGCATATTTGATGATAATGAAAAACCTGTAATAGGGGTTTTAAACATTTACTGGGATGATGAATACAAAGGCAGTACCGCATCAAATGATGGTTTTTTCCTGTTCCACTATAACGTGTCATTAAACCAGTCTGTAGGAATTATCAAGGTCGCTGCAGTGTTTCCTGAAACCGGATTTTATCTTTCTTCAAATAACACAGTGAACTACACAGTTGTTGCCAACACAACGCTCACATTCTCTGCTGGTGAGCTTGTCAGAGGGGAGTTGTTCACAATCATGGGTGAAATGTTTGAAAACTGCTCAGGGCAGGAAGGCGCGCCAGGAGCAAAACACCGGGTTTCCATTATTCTGAACGACATGCTCATTGGAAATGTGTTCACAGAAACCAATGGCAGTTTCATGTTCACGGATGCTGTGCCAACTGTAAGCAGGCTTGGGATTGGCATGATTAATGTTACATTTAACGGTTCATTGTGTCTGAAGCCGAGCAGCGCATCAGCAAATGTAACTGTTAAGGAGAGGATTACAATGATGATAAATGCTCCAGTCAGCGTTGTTGAAAATGAGACGTTTGAATGTGAAATAATGCTGTCTGAGAAAATATTCAATCTAACAGTATCTGTTGCACTTCAGGGTGAGGGGCAAATAAAGATTGACAGCAGGGAGATGAGCATAACCAAAAACAACCCTTACTGTTTCAATCTAACAACAGACAAAAATGGAAAAGGCTCCTTTTCAGTTTCAGTAAAATTTGCTGGAACCCTGACAATTAATGCATCATTCCAGGGCAGAGAGTATTTTACAGGCGCAGCATCAAACAAAACAGTATTTATTTTCAGGAAACAGGTTGAGGAAAAACCATTATGGCTATATTTTCTCATAATCCCTGTTCTGTGCCTGCCAGGTCTTGGATACTATGTTCTGAGAAGAAGGCATCTGTCAAAAATGAGAAAAATTATAGTGGATGCAAGGGGTGAGCTGGCGGCAGGCAGTGAATATGTGAGAACAATTCTCCTGCTTTACAAAAAATTGTGCGACCATCTTAAAAAATATGGTTTCATAAGGAAAAGATTTGAAACCTTCAGGGAGTTTGAGAATGGGATAAGAAAAGGGCTGCCTGTTGACAGGGAGCATCTAAACAAATTCATCAGTATAATTGAGGAGGTAAGATACTCATCACATGAGATTGGTTCCGGACACAGGGATGAAGCAGTTAAAAATTTCACAGCGGTTGAGCAGAGTCTGAAAAATATTTTAGGGGGGAAAACATGAAAAACAGGCTGACAAACATATTAATAGTAATACTGCTGGTTGCTGTGCTTTCTGGTTTGTTTTATCCATCATACAACACCCAGCAGCTCTCCGCATATTCAGGGAAATGGAATGACACATCAGATTTCAGAAAAAACATGGCAGAATCCGGGTATGAAACATCCTGCATTGCATCAAGCCCATTAATGCTGAAAAACATGGACAGAAACAGCACATTGTTCATTGCTGTTGGTGTTGAAAAGGAATACAGTAAAGAGGAGGCAGATGCGGTTGAGGACTTTATCAGCTCCGGAGGAAAGGCCATAGTAGCAGATGATTTCGGGTACGTAAACTCTTTATCAGAAAGGTTTGGCGTGTTATTTTACAACAAAAAGTTTTGGTGTCCAAACTTTACCTCTGACCCTGCTCTCGTAAGCGTCTCAGCGGTTCTCAGCAATCTCACATACAATCTCTTGATGGATGCACCAACAGGGCTCATGGTTCTTGGAAATACAACAGTGAATGTTATCTGCAGGAGCACAACAGGCTATGTGGACGTAAACAATAATAAATCACTGGATCTTCTTGATGTTATGGGAAGCGATGAGCATCCTGTTTTCCTGATAGTGAAACTTTGTTTCGGAAAAGGTACTGTTGTTTTTATCAGTGACCCAAGCATCTTTATAAATAAGATGTTAAGCGAGGGTGATAATAAAATCTTCTTAAACGAACTTGTCAGGAATCTTTTGCCAGGGGGTGGAAGGGTTGTTTTTGATGAAAGCAGGCATGAAAACTCCATAACTATGAGCAGTATTATTTTTGCAACCACAGAGCCTTTTGCAGTAATCGCAGGGGCGATGTCATTGGCTGGAATAATTTGTTATGTTTCAGTCAGGGTAAAAGGCAAAAAAAGATGGGAGCACATGTTTGATGTTAGTGCATACAAAAAAAGGTCTGAACCCGAAAATTTTAAGGAAAGAATGAAAAATGCTGTTATTGAAAAGGTTAAAATAGCATATGGTATATCCAATATTGAGCGTCTAAGCAATGAGCAGCTGGATGAAATAGCGCCAGGGCTAACAAAAATTGTTAGGGACAGACATTACTCTGAGGAGGAGCTCAGGAGACTGATAGAGAAAATAGGGAGTGAAAAAAATGGAAGATGTTAAGAAAATATGGAGGACATGTTCTGCACTTGTTGATGAGGTTGGGAAGGCGGTTGTTGGGAAAACCATCGTGCTTAAATACGTGATAGCAGGCATTTTATCCAACGGGCACATACTTTTTGAGGATTTCCCAGGGCTTGCGAAAACAATGATGGCAAGAACATTTGCTAAAACGCTCGGCTGCAGGTTTAAAAGGGTGCAGTTCACCCCTGATGTTCTGCCGGCGGACATCATAGGCACATACATTTTTGATGAAAAGGAATCTGAGTTTAAACTCAGGCAGGGACCAATATTCACAAACATCCTTCTTGCAGATGAAATAAACAGGGCTCCGCCGAAAACCCAGTCCGCATTGCTGGAGGCTATGCAGGAAATCCAGGTCACAATAGATGGTATAACACACATGCTTCCCAAACCATTCATAGTGTTTGCAACCCAGAACCCCATAGAGTATGAGGGCACATATCCTCTGCCTGAGGCTCAAATAGACAGGTTTTTGATGAAACTCAGCGTAGGCTACCCAGGGAGGGAAGGTGAAAAAGAAATCCTGAAAAGGAGGATTAAAAGGGAAAAGGATGAGGTGGATATTAATTCAATAACAAGCCCGGAAACTGTTGTAAAAATGCAGAATGCTGTTGAAAAAGTACATATTGATGATTCGCTCCAGGATTATATTGTGGAAGTCGTTTCAAGGACGAGAAAGGACCCAAGGGTTCTTCTGGGCGCAAGCCCAAGGGGCTCCCTGGCACTGTTCAAGATTTCTAGGGCGCTTGCACTGCTGAGCAGCAGGGACTATGTTTCACCAGATGATGTTAAATCCTCTGTGATTCCGGGTTTGGCGCACAGGCTTATTCTGAAACCCGAGGTGAAGGTCAGAGGCATAGGACCTGAGGACATACTTAACAAAATACTATTAGAGGTGCCTGTGCCTGCGCTGTGATATCCATGTGGACAAAAAAAGGTATCATATTATTCTGCTTTGGTTTTTCACTCCTGTTCTCCGGTCTGGTTGTAAAGAGTTATCAGGTTGTTGTTTTTAGCGTGTTCATCTTTTCTTTTCTTGCTGTTGGCAGTTTCTCCCTGAGAAAACCGGAAATAAATGCTGCTAGGATTTTGACAAACGATAAACTTTTTGAGGACGGTGAAACCGAGATTAAACTCCGGATGTCTGGTAAAGGTTTTTTGGAAGTAATGGATAAACTGCCAAACTTTGTTAATATCAAACACGGGACCAACAGGGTGGAGTTCTTCCTGGAAAAGAACAAAACATATGTTTTGAGCTACACAGTTGAATGCCCTCTGAGGGGCGTGTACTCTGCTGGACCTGTAGCAGTGAGGAATGATGACCTTTTTTCTTTATTTTACTATGAAAAAAGCATAGATAACATTTCAGAAATAGTTGTGTTCCCAAAAATAGAAAATATAAAAGAGGTTGCTGTGAGGTCAAGAACACCAAGGGTGACGCCTGGTGTGATACCTGTTCACATGCCTGGCAGGGGACTGGAGTTTTATTCTATGAGGAATTATGTTTCAGGTGACCCTTTTAAGGACATCAACTGGAAGATTTATTCCAGAATGAGGAAGCTGATGGTTATTCAGAGAATCATGGAAACCTCATCTGATGTTACCCTTATTTTGGATGCAAGGGAAATCTCATGTGCCGGTAATGTGTTATCAAACCCACTGGTTTATTCTGCAAGGGCAGTTGCTTCACTCTCATCATTTTTTCTCAGAGGGAGGAACAACGTCAGGCTGGTTATTTATGGTGATGACATAAAAATGGTGGCGCCAGGGTATGGTGAACGCCAGCTGTATAAAATATTGAACATCCTGGCATCCACGGCTGGCAGTGGTGATATGCCGCTTCAGGGTGTTGTCAACACAGTCCTCAGGCATCTGACCCCAAAATCCCCAATAATCCTTGTTTCAGGTTTGGAGAATGACGATTCCATAAAAAATGCTGTGAAAGAGATTACAGACAGAGGCTTCTCCCTAATAATCCTTTCACCATCCCCCACTGGACTCAGCACTTTGTTAAAACTGGAGAGGGAAAACCTCATATCAGCACTCAGAGGATGCAATGCCCAGGTTTTGGACTGGCAGCCTAATGTGTCCCTGTCACAAACACTGGAGATGATATCATTAAGAAGATAATCCTGATAATGGAATTACTCCTGCTTCCGGCCATAGTGTATTTAGACTACAGCATAAATGCATGTGCAGATTTACCTTCGTTTACGCTATGGATTTTCGTATTCGGTTTGATGATACTATCAGGCATAGGCGCTGTTTTCGGGAAGAAAAAGGTTTCCCTGATATTCCTAATAATATTCTCCTCCTTGGTGATTTTTATTCCAACTGCCGCCTGTTTCTATAACCCTGCAACTCATCCAAAATTGTTTGAAAACATTTTATTCTCCATATTCTTCCTCTATTTTATTGAGTTAAACACTGCATCAACCAGGTTTTCAGAAATAAAAGAAAAAGATGTTTTCAAATCATATCTTATACATTCATCATTGTTGCTTGGTCCCATTTTTTTTCTTTCTTTTCTTGTCCTGGGATTCAACTCAATCACAGCATTACTATCCCCTAAACTTTGTGAAAGTATAGAGTTAAATTCCGTGTACGGCATTGCACTATCCATGATTGTTGTGTTTGGTGTCTGCACAATTATCAGGTTAGGGATGAAGAAATAAACAAACTAAATGACTTCGCAAGGTTAAACCTCCTAATTTTTTGTTTCGCAGAAGTCC
>JASEEW010000092.1 GCA_030019485.1 Thermoplasmatales archaeon
TGTTGTCAAGTACTGAAACATCATCTGTTAGGTTGGAGGTGTTTAATGGTAGTGTTTTGGAGGCTGTTCAGGAGCTTTGTTCTGGTTTGTTTGGTTATGATTTGCTGAAACCTGATCTGATGATAGTGAATGTTATTACCACAGATCCTCTTAAGGAGGGTGAAATTGTTTCATTTTCTGTAGAAATTTTGAATAAGGCAAAAGTGAGTCCTGAGCATTTAGGTGTGGCAAGGGATGTATACGTGAGACTGTATGTTGATGATAATTACATCAGTATTAGTTCTAAGATTTCATTGATTTGTGCTAACCATACCGCATATACATCTGTTCAGTGGAGGGTTAAGTCTGGGAGCCACACACTCAAATTCGTGGTCTACACCGCTGATGATGTAAATTCCAGTAACAATGAGTACATTATGAACGTGAATATAGAAGGGGGGAAACCGGTACTTGTCATATCACCCGAAGTAGTAGCAATCGCAGCAGGAACAGGTGTTGCTGCTGGGCTCATATTGTTCGCACTCGCAGGAACAGAGCTAGGAAAGTACAAGCTGTTCACATTCCTCGCACCACTGTACCTGAAAACAAGAAAAGAGGAGGTTCTGGATAACTTTATCAGGGGTCAGATTTACGGTTATGTTAAAGCAAATCCAGGGGTACACTACAACCTGATAAAGAATGAGTTAAACCTGAAAAACGGCTCAGTTACATATCATCTGAACATGCTGGAAAAACAGGGGTATGTTAAATCCCAGTTTGATGGGATTTACAGACGCTTCTACCCAAAAGACATGAAAATTCCGAGCATGGATGTTACCGCATTGAGCAAAATGCAGTTAAGCATTATAAATAAGATACTTGAGAGACCTGATATCACACAGAAGGATATCGCGAAAGGAATTGATGAAAGCAAGCAGGTGGTGAGCTATCATCTGAAAGTATTGTCTAAGGCTGGGATTGTTAGGTTGAAGCGAGATGGAAGGAAAACAAGATGCTATGTTACAAACGAGTTTCAACAATATGTGAGAGTGAATAATGGGCCCATGGTAGGATAAGGTTATCTCCTTATTCTTTCCATCCTCTTAACCTTTTTGGCGATGTAATCCTTTTTTCCTATATCATGCCTTACATATATTTCCCCTAATACATGCTTTAATCCTGACTCGGCAATCAACTCCGCTTTTTTAATGCTTTCAGCAATTCCTACAATACCAAGTGCCCTAGATGCCGTGGTATATATTTTCCCCTTTTTTTCGTTCACAGATGCATAGAACAGTTCCGCGCCCTCTTTCCCAATCTTTTTTTCATCAAGTATTAACTCCCTGTCAGCCATCGATTTTATACCATAACCTTTTGGAACAACATACTTGCACACAGTTGCCTTTTTCATGAAAGAAGCATTACTTAAGTGCCCATCCACTATTCTGTTGCATATCTCAACAAAATCGGATTCAAGTAATGGTAAAACATTCATTGCTTCAGGATCACCGAATCTTGCATTGCACTCAATAACCTTGGGACCATACTTGCTCAGCATAAACTGACCATAGAGTATTCCCTTGTATTCCCTGCCCTCTTTTTTCATTGCCTCTATAATTTTCTGCATAATACCCACAGCAGCATCATACTCATTTTTCCTAAGAAATGGGAGTAAACCATCCCCCTGTGAATATGAGCCCATGCCGCCTGTATTAGGTCCTTCGTCATTTTCAAAAGCCCTTTTGTTATCCTGAACAGCAGGCATGGGAACAACCTTTTTCCCATCACAAAAGCCCTGAAGTGTAAACTCTTCACCAACTATTTTTTCCTCAACAACAACCTTTGGAACTCCCCCTATTTTGTTTTCAATGATTTCCTTCACATAATTCAGTGCGTCATTTGTATCCTTCAGCTGCTCACCAACAATCTTTACACCTTTGCCGCCGGTCAATCCAACAGGTTTCACAACAACATCGCCCGTTGACTCAACAAAGTCCTTTGCATCATACACATTATCAAAAACTTTGTATTCTACACCCCCTGGGATACTGTATTTTTTCATCAGGTTTCTCATAAAGGATTTTGATGTCTCAATCTCAGCAGCATTTTTTTTAGGACCAACAACTTTTATATCATTTTTTTCTAACTCATCTGCAATTCCCTTTTCCAGCGGCGCCTCAGGACCAATTACACATAATTCAATGTTTTTTCTTCTTGCATAATCAACAACTGACTCAACATCTGTTTCCTTCACCAGATAGAAATCCTCACACATTTTTGCAATACCCGGATTCCTGTTGTTCATGCATGCAAACATCTTCACATCCCCTTTCTTCAACACCTTTGCAATTGCATGCTCCCTTGCTCCTCCTCCAACAAGCAGTACTTTCATTTTATCTTTCTCCCTAAATGTTGTTTCAGTTCATCAGCTCACTAATCCTGACAAGCGGGACCATCTTCACATTATTTTTTCTCAGCAGTTCGGATGCACCCTCCTCCCTGTCAACAACAACAATGGCCTTTTCAACAATTCCTTTGTTTTCCCTGACAGCGTTAACAGCCCTCAGGATTGATGCCCCTGTTGTTGCAACATCCTCAACCACAACAACCTTTTCATTTTCCTTTAAATTTCCTTCTATCTGTTTTCCTGTGCCATGCTCCTTTTTTTCTTTTCTTACAATCACATACGGTAAATTTGTTTCAAGGGATAGCGCAACGGCAATAGGAACTGCTCCCAGTTCCATGCCTGCAATCTTTTCTTCTGTTACATGTTTGCTCATCTGTTTTGCGATTTCTTTTAATATTGTTGGGTTTGTGGATGCTTTTTTTATGTCCACATAGTATTTACTTTTTTTCCCTGATGTAAGTGTGAATTCGCCAAATTTTATCGCCCCGCATTCTTTCAACATTTCCTTCAACATGTGTTTCACCACGGAACCTTTTTTTTACCAACCTTGTACCCTGCAATGTTCATTATCCTGTGAAGTAATGGTGTTGCAACCAATATAATAATTATGTGATATACTGTGAAGTTCTGAAAAAACCAGGATGGTGACAGGATGAGAAGAAATAAAAATGCGCCTGCTACAAAGTCAAGCTGGTCTATAACAGGAAGCTTCCCCCCTCTCTCTATGTTTATTCTTCTTTTAATAAAACTTTTGCATAAATCACCGGACAATGCACCAAATGCCAAGCAGAAAAGAACAAGAAAAAAAATTGGAAAAAAACCAAAGTTTGGGAATGCTATGCTATCTGCCGAGTATGTCTGGACTAAACCTATGCACATTCCAAAAATAATACCCCCAATTAACCCTTTCCATGTTTTCCCATCACCAAGAAGCCTTTTTCCATCAACAAATTTTTTCCCGAAATCAACAGGTTTCCCACCACCAACTATTACCGCAAAAGAGTTTGCAACATAGGCAGGAAGTATAAGCCATAACGATTCAAGAATAAGGATGCCTGTTTCTTTAAATATTTCTAACATTTCTTTACCCCTATCACAAATTTCTCGTTTTCTATTTCCCATTCCCTTAGAAAGTTTCCTTCTGCCTTTCCAAACACTATGGTTTTTGACCTTGTCTCATTTTTAATGAATTTTTCCTGTTTTTTAAGCAGACCTGTTATCTCAGGATTTGTGTCTACACTGGTCTCAATGAAATCCTCAACATTTAGATTAGCCTCTTTCCTCATATTCTGGATTCGCCTGATAATTTCTCTCGCAAAACCCTCTGATTTTATTTCCTCAGTGATTTCAGTATCAACAAAAACCATGCCTTTGCTGAAATCCGAGGATGGGAAATCACCTTTTCCAAACTCAATCCTTTTTGAGTTTGCCTGACTCAGCAGGATGTTTTTCAGTTTTTTCACCGCATCTTTCACATTTTTATCCTCTGTCCCTATTATTATTCTTTTCACAGGCCATCTGAGTTTTATTCCTGCCTTCTGACGTGCGGATGAAACGGATTCAGTGATTTCCCTGACAGTATCCATGTACCCCTCTAATTCAGAATCAGTAAGTTTTTCATTACTTTTTGGCCATTCATCTGCATGAACAGAAAGATTACCTGTAAGGTTTCTGTATATTTCGTCTGATAAATATGGTGCAACAGGTGATATAAGCAGGGCGATGTTTTTCAAAGATTCATAGAGCACCTTGTATGCGGCAATTTTGTCATTTGTTTTCTCCTCAACCCATGTCCTGTCCCTGATTAACCTTATATACCATCTTGAAAAATCCTCAAGAATAAAATTTTCTATCTCCCTGCAAGCCCTGTGGATTTCATATTTCTCAATGTTTTCAGAAACAGTTTTTTTCAGGTTTTCAAGTCTTGAAAGAAGCCATTTATCCTCAGGCTTTAAACCATTTTTAATTTTTTCAAACCCTATGTCTGTAAAATTGTCAAGGGACATGTATGTTGTGGCAAAAACATAGACATTCCATAATATTGAAAGTGTCCTGTTTGCATTTTTCACACCATCCCAGGAAAATAGCAAATCATCCCACGGCGCAGACCCAAGAATATAAAACCTTAAAGAATCAACGCCATATTTTTCTGCAACCTTCAAAGGATCAACAACATTTCCCAGACTTTTTGACATTGGTTTTCCATTTTCATCCAATGCCCATCCATGCATGAGAACAGATTCATAGGGGACTTTGTCAAATGCTATCACCCCGGCACCAAGCTGGGAATAAAACCAGCCCCTTGTCTGGTCCTGCGCCTCTGTGATCCATCTGCAGGGCCACCATTTCTTAAAATCTTCCTTTTCCTGAGGATAATTCAGCTGAGCCCAGGAGCATACAGCAGAATCAAACCAGACATCAAGAACATCAGGTATGCGCTTCATTGTTTTACCGCATTCACATTTAAATATGACCCTGTCAATCCATGGCCTGTGCAAATCCTCAATGTTTAACTCCTCTTTTTTATAAACAAACTTTGTTTCACCACATTCGCAGACCCACAGGGGTATTGGCATCCCCCAGTATCTTTGACGTGAGATGCACCAGTCTCTTGTGTTTGAAACCCAGTCATGCATCCTCCTTGAGCCTGCCCATTCTGGAAACCATTTCACCCTCGCATTTTCCTCCATCATTTTTTCCTTTAACTCTGTAACCTTCAAAAACCATTGTTTCGTTGTCCTGTAGATTATTGGTGTTTTGCATCTCCAGCAGTGCCCGTACCTGTGCATTATTTTACCTTCTGACAGCAGAAGACCTTTCTTTATCAGGTCATCCAGCACGATTTTATTTGAGTCTTTTACATTCAATCCTGCATACCTGCCTGCATCCTCTGTAAATATTCCTCTTTCATCAACAGGGCAGAAAGGTGGGAGATTGTATTTTTTTCCTGTTTCAAAATCATCAGGACCAAAACCAGGGGCGGTGTGCACAAGCCCTGTGTTTTCCTCAGTAACATAATCAGCAAGAACAATTTTGTGTTCAACGTTTTTCTGATACCCCACCTCATCACTCAAAGGATGGATATACTGGATTCCTTCAAGCTCAGAGCCTTTCATATGTTCTACCACATAATAGTCATCGTATTTCCCCTCATTTGCTACATCCTTCACCCTTTTGTCCAATATAATCATTGTTTCTTCTTTACCATTTTTTTTCATTACAACCTTCGCATACGTAAAGTCTGGGTGAACAGCAACAGCAATGTTGGATGGAAGTGTCCACGGGGTTGTTGTCCATATAACCAAATACTCATTTTTGTCTTTAACTTTAAATTTCACATATATACTGTAGTCCTCTTCATCCCAGTAGTCTATCTCAGCCTCCGCAAGTGCTGTCTCACATCTTGGGCACCAGCCAAGAACCCTCTCGGACTGAATTAAAAGTTTTTTATCATAAGCCTTTTTCAGGGTCCACCATGCAGAAAGAATATACTCATTTGTAATTGTGAGATAAGGGCGGTCCCAGTCCATCCAAACACCAAGTGTTTTAAACTCCTCGGTCATTTTTTTCTGATGTTTGACCGCAAATTCCCTGCATTTAGAAACAAATTTTTCTACACCGTAATTCTCAATTTCTTTCTTGTTTTTTACACCAATCTCCTTTTCCACCTGAACCTCTATTGGCAACCCGTGCATGTCAAAACCGGGCTGATCCCTAACATTATAATTGTTCATCCTTCTGTACCTGATAACAAAATCTTTCAAAATCTTGTTCCATGCGGTGCCGAGATGTATCGAGCCAGAGGTATAAGGAGGTCCATCTATGAAATAATAGTCTTCACCCTTGCTTCTGAGCTTTTTTGTTTTCTCATAAATTTTTTCTTTTTCCCAGAAAAGCTGGATGTCTTTTTCCAAAGATTTTGGGTCGTATCTCTTTCCAGCCTGCTTGACCATAACTGGATATATGTAGAGAAGATTAAAATGCTTTTCCTTCTGAAAAAGAAAGAAGTAAAGATTCTAATACCCTAAAAGTGTTGATATCCTTATGCCTGCTGATAATCATTCTCAGAAATAGCATACTATCGCAGAACTAGGCGACGATAACACTTGAGATGCTAACTGATTAGGCATCAAATATGATAAAACAATCGTTGTAACAGACCATGTACCAACAAACAACAAACCCCGATGACCAGCCGCAAGAGTATCAAAGATAAAGGTATTAACGAAGATTATTATGGTCATCATCTATTTCCTCGAAGAGGTCAGAAGGTCATCTAACACGCTCCAGCTTTTACGCTGGTCTATTGGAGGGGTTACCCTCAGACGATATTTTCCTTTTTTTACAGGAACATCTATAAATATAACACCCCACGATTTTTTACATCGTGTAATCTCATTTAGAAACAGTTCAAAGTATTCTTTTCCACCAGCTTTTGCTACCTCTTTTGTCCTCCAAGCGTCCGCAACATTTACAGGTGTTGGCAATTCAAAACCCTTTCTCATCACACCATCCCACGCTTTAGGCTCACGAACACCAATAAGACGCTGATTAGTTCTGTAAAAATTTCCATCATATC
>JASEEW010000093.1 GCA_030019485.1 Thermoplasmatales archaeon
ATTTAATTGATAGATTGATAGAAAATCATAATGTTACTGTTTACGATAATCTGAGTTCTGGTAAAAAAGAGTTTATTTCACAGCATTTTGGCAAAAAAAATTTCAGGTTCATAAAGGCCGATTTGCTTGATATAAAAAAACTAAAAAATGCTATGAGAGAACAGGATTTTGTTTTCCATTTTGCAGCAAACTCGGATGTTCGTCTTGGTGCGGAGAAAACAGATATACCGCTGAAACAGAATATTATTGCAACATACAACTTGCTTGAATCAATGAGGTTAAATGATGTGAAAAATATTATGTTCCCATCTTCATGCACAGTCTATGGTGAAACAAACATTACACCAATTCCTGAGGATTATGGGCCTATGATACCTGTGTCATTGTATGGTGCATCAAAATTGGCATCTGAAGGGCTTATAACTGCATACTCAAGCATGTTTGACATGAATACATGGATTTTCAGGTTTGCGAACATTATTGGGAGTAGAGGCACACATGGCGTGATATTTGATTTCATCAACAAACTAAGAAAAAAATCTGATGAACTGGAAATACTTGGTGATGGGAGGCAGACAAAATCCTATTTATATGTAAATGACTGTATAGATGCAATGCTTTCTGCTGTTGAAAAATCAAATGATAAAGTTAATATTTTTAATCTTGGCTGTGGGGACTGGATAAATGTGAACAGGATTGCTGAAATTGTTGTTGAGGAAATGAATTTAAAAAATGTGAAATTCAAATACACTGGGGGTAGCAGGGGATGGAAAGGAGATATACCAAAAATTATGCTTTCGATAGAGAAAATAGAAAAACTTGGCTGGAAACCAAGATATAATTCAGAAAAAGCAGTTAGAATGACAGCAAAATTATTGATAAAGGAGGTAGGATGAAATGAAAATATTTATTGACACAGCAAATATAGAGGAAATCAGGAATGCATGGAATATGGGCGTCATTGATGGGGTTACAACAAACCCGACCCTTATGTCAATGGAAAAAATGAAGCCCGAAAAAATAATGGAGGAGATAATAAAAATTGTGAAAGGACCAATCAGTCTTGAAGCAACACATCTTGATTCCTATAAAGGCATTGTGGAAGATGCAGAAAAACTTTCGCGTCTTTCAAAGAATGTTGTTGTGAAAATACCGATGACTGAGGAGGGGATGAAGGCAGTTAAAATATTGAGTAAAAAGGGAATAAAAACAAATGTTACACTTGTTTTCTCCGCTAATCAGGCGTTGCTTGCTGCGAAGGCTGGTGCTGATTATGTAAGCCCATTCATAGGCAGACTTGACGATATTGGTAATGAGGGCATGCAGATTGTAAGGGACATAATACAGATATATAAAAACTACAATTTTAAAACACAGGTGATTGTTGCATCAGTACGTCATCCCATGCATGTTGTTGAGGCTGCAAAGATAGGGGCGCATGTTGCAACTATACCACCAAATGTTATCAAAAAGATGTTCAGGCATTCTTTGACAGATGCTGGAATAAAGAGATTTGAGGAGGACTGGAAAAAGGCATTGAGTTTCAGGTGATAAAATGGATAAAATGTATTTTTGGTTAGGGAAAGAAATGATAACAAAATCAAATGTTGAATACTCCTCACTAAAGAGGTGATAAATTGGATAAAAAAGGATTTATAAAAAAATATTTGGATGAATCAATTCATTGTGTTGAATTGTTGAAGGAGCAGTCTGAAAAGATAGAGAAAATTTCAAACATTTTGCAGAATGCAAAAAATAATGGGAAAAAAATTTTTCTTTTCGGGAACGGTGGAAGTGGCTCAACAGCATCACATTTAGTATGTGATTTTGCAAAATTTAAAAAACTGAAGGTATTTGCTTTAACAGATAATGTCCCACTAATCACCGCCTGGAGCAATGATGAAAATTATGATGTTGTTTTCAAGGAGCAGTTAAGAAATTTAGCTGAGAAGGATGATGTTGTAATAGGAATAAGCGGCAGCGGGAAATCAAAAAACATTATTGAGGCAGTAAAATTTGCAAAAGAAAATGGTTGCATAACAATTGGCTTCGCAGGGTTTGATGGTGGAACACTGAAGAATGTAGCAGATGAGTGCATTGTTGTGAAAATAAACAACATGCAGCATTCTGAGGATATGCATCTGATTGTTGGTCATTTAACTGCATTGCTGTTGGAGTAAAAAATGGGAAAGTTTGTTTTTCTTGACAGGGATGGTGTAATAAATAAAAACAGAAACGATTACGTTAAAACATGGGATGAGTTTGAATTTCTGCCAAATGCAAAAAAAGGAATTAAACTGCTGAATGATAATGGTTTTAAAATCCTAATCATTACCAACCAGTCAGTTGTTGGCAGGGGAATAATCAAAGAAAAAACATTGAATGAAATACATGAAAAAATGCTGAAAGAGTTAAATGAATGCGGGTGCAGAATTGAGAAAATATATTGCTGTCCTCATGCGCCTTGGGATAACTGTGACTGCAGGAAACCAAAGGCGGGACTGCTGCTGAAGGCTGCAAAGGATTTCAACATAGATTTAAAGAAATGCCATTTTATCGGTGACAGCAAAACCGATGAGGAGGCAGGCAAAACCGTGGGTTGTAAAACATATCTTGTTTCAGAACACAGGGATTTATTGGATATAGCAAGAACATTAATAAAATAACTATTTATATTCTATAGATGATTACAAGTGGATGATTGCCAGAAAATCAATGCTAATTGTATTGACACAAGGTATAAATGCAATAATAGGCTTTGTTGGTCTGCTCATCCTAGCAAAATTCTGGGGAAACTTTGCGCCAACAGCACTGGGTATTGTTGCTTTCGCAATGTCATTCATTGGAATGTTCGGTTTTATATCAGACCTTGGTTTTGGTGGCGCGCATATAAAAAGAGTATCAGAAGGAAAAGATTTGGGGAAATGCATTGGCACATATGTTGTTGTTAAACTTATTTTGACAACTACCATGGTTGCTGTCGTGCTTGGTGGAATCTTTATTTGGAAAGGTTTATTACATCAGGGTTTTTATGATGCGACAAAGGAGAGTGTTATCTACATTATGCTTCTTTATAACGTTTTAATGTCTTTTGTATATATTTCTTTACACACATTTAATGCTAGGGAAGAAATTGCGAAAATGCAATTTCCAATGGTTTCTGAAACACTTTTCAGGGTTCCATTAATGATTCTTGTTGCATCTGCAGGAGCAGCAGGCGTATCAATCGTCAATCCAGAACTTGGATACGACAAAATTCAACCATTTGGATGGCCATCATTCCTTAGAGGAGCACAGGATTTCATTGCATCACACGCTGTTGGCTCTTTAGCATCAACCTATGCCTTGGGTGTATTTGCTATGTTAATCTTAGGCTTCTTTTTTTTCAGGGGATATCCTATAAGCAGACCAAACAAGGAATATTTCAAAAGTTATTTTGCCTTTGCACTCCCAACCATGCTTGTCTCAACAATAGCGGTAATCTCAACAAACATTGACAGGGTTATGATTGGTTATTTCTGGAGTGCTGAAGATGTAGGTTTTTATTTTAGTGCACAAAAAATAGCATTTTTTGTTTTAGTGATTGCATCAAGTGTTGGTGCGTTGCTGTTTCCAACGATTTCCTCTTATCATGCAAAAAACCAACTTAGTGATATAAGAAAAACAGTGAATCTTGCCTTAAGATATATATCAATGACAGCGTGCCCAGCTGTTGTATTTATAATTGTGTTCAGAAAAGCGGTTATTGATGTTGTCCTTAGCTCTGCATTCTATCCAGCGGCACCAGTGCTAATTGTTCTTTTAGTCTATGTTTTGATTGCTTCTTTAATGCATCCGTATGCACTTGTGGTTACAGGCATGAACAGGCCAGGGTTGGCTGCAAAAACAAGTTTTATTATTTGTGTTACAAACATTGTTCTTAATACTTTGTTTATTCCGAAGAATGGTGTTTTATCTATTTTTGGGATTAATGGGTCGACAGGCGCGGCTACTGCAACAGCAATTTCAGGGTTCGTTAGTCTTGTAATACTTATGTTTCTATCAAAACGACTTGTAGGAATAAAAATATCAAAAAAACCATTGCTTCACATGTCTGCTGCCTGTGTAATGGGCTGTCTGCTATACTATCTTAGTACCCTTACTGCCTTTGTCAGATGGTATCATCTTGTGTTTTTCGGAATTATTGGTTTAGGCGTATATCTTGGAATACTGTATTTGTTTAAAGAATTCACAAAAGATGACCTAAACTTCTTTTTAGACACAGTAAACCCAAAGGAGATGGCAAAATATGTTAAATCTGAGTTAAAAAGAAAAGATTAACTAAACACAATATGTTTCAGGGTTTATGAAGGTCTCAGTTGTGATTCCAACAATTAATGAGGAGGAATCAATAGGGCAGGTTATGGACGAAATCCCAGAAGAACTTGATGCAGAGGTTGTAGTTGTTGATTCTAACTCAAAGGACAGAACAGTTGAAATAGCGCAAGAGAAAGATGCAAAAATAATAAATGAACCGAGGCTTGGCTATGGCAGGGCATACAAAACAGGTTTTGAGAATGTGTCAGGTGATATTATCGTGACACTTGATGGTGATTTAACATATCCTGCAAATAAAATAAAAGATTTTGTTGATATGCTTGAAAACGAGAAACTTGATTTTATCACCTGCGACAGGTTAACAAGACTTGATAAAGATGTGATGTCACTGAAGCATAGATTTGGAAACTGGGTTCTCTCACTTACCGCAAACATCCTCTTCGGCGTAAAAATAAGGGACTCTCAGTCAGGCATGTGGATTTTCAGAAAAAACATTTTAGACAAATTAAATTTAACCTCTGACGAAATGGCTTTCTCAGAGGAAATAAAAATAGAGGCGTGGAAAAAAGGTTTCAGATGCATGGAAATACCAATAGAATACAGAATGAGGAAAGGCGAGGCGAAACTGATGAGTTGGAAGCACGGTGTTAGTAATTTACTGTTTCTGTTCAGGAAAAAATTCAGGTAAGGATGCAGTTTCTACAATTAGCTCACCTTTGTTAATTCTTCTAATTGGTATAAGATATACTATAATTGATAGAACTGAAGGTATCATGAGAACAGCAAGGATGAAGGGAGAAAAAAATATTTTCAGTAATGAAGCAGGAGACATCAGCATTACCAGTGATGAAAAAACAATGTTCATGGTTACTGTTAAAATTAACATTGAATAAAGCACGATTTTTCCATTTCTGTTTTCAAGGTTATACAGAAAACAAAAAGATACAAGGACAGCAAAAAATGGGCTAAATACACCTATTCCCATCCTTACATTACTTGGAAAAAAATCTGCAGAAAATTTAATATGATTGCTAATATGAGAAAAATAAATCCATATTTAACAAATTTTTCATGCTTTTTTCCAAACTCCTTTCTTCCTAAAAATATGTATATAAAACCAAGAACAAACAGTATAAATACAACAAGCCCAAGTATAAAAATAGTTCCAATTATCATCACAAGTTGTTCCCAAAATTTTTCAGTCTCCATAGCTATTGTTTCCATATCAGTAATGTTTCCTCCAGAACCTGCTTGCATAAAACCCATTACAGACGTATATAAGAGGTACACTATTATAGGGGTAAACAAAGACAAAATAGGAACTACCAAAAGACATATCAGCCCATTCTTGGTATAACTTTTTACCTTAGATTTCATCCAGATCGACCCCGCATTTTTCACTCAACTCTCTGTGAAGTTTTCTTATCTTCTCAGCAATATCATCTCTGTCGTTTTTTACATAGGGTTTTACTGCCTCTGAAAGTGTCTGCTTTCTGTTGTGTGCAATCAGATTATCAGCATGACAGACAATCTTTTCTTCAAGCGTAACAGGCGTGTAATCCTTTTCTGGCAGCCCAATTTTTGTTGCTTCTTCTTTGCTTATCCCCCCTCCAAGATGGCGCTCAATAATATTTACAATTTCATCCGGCAGCCCGAATTTTCTTCCTATTTTTGCACCTTCAACACCATGCATTACCCCATGCGTTCTGCTTCTCCCAATGTCATGCAGGAGCGCGCCTGCCTCAACCAATTCAATGTTTGCATTGCATTTCCCTGCGATTTTCAGCGCAAGTTTTGTGACTGTTTTGCAGTGCTCAACAACCTCCCTGCTGCATCCTGCATCCCTGAGCATTTTCAGACATTCATTTCTGGATGGGATTATTTTTTCACCACCTTCTTACCCTTTTTACACGGCATAATTTTTATTTTCCCTTCAAAATCCCTTTCCAATCCTTTGCCTTTAGAATATCTGTCAAGAAAAACAGCAAGCGCCCCTACCTCAGAATGAGGCTGGTTTCCTACCGCAACATTAAAATCAGCCATTTCATAAACCTCTCCTGGAACCTTTTCAGCGCCAACAATAACCAGCAAATCCCTGTTTCTTGGTATTTTTTTGATAACCTTGTTTATGTGCTCACCATACATTGTAAGATGAATTTTAACCCCTTCCCAGTTTTTTACAGTTTTTTTCCAGTTATCGTAAAACTCAACCCTGAAATTTCCACCAAACCTTTTTGTTACATCATCAATCGTTTCCTTAATGTTTTTGTCCCTGACAACAATCATTTTGTCTGCGCCAAAAGCCCTTGAGACAAGAGCAACATGCGTTGTTACCCTTTTATCCCTCTCATGTCTGTGCCCAAGGCGCAAAACAGTTATCATCTTTCCACTTTTGCTGAGTAAATCAGCAGATACGTGCCAAGACCTGCTACAAGGCTTGAGATAAAGATGTAGAATCCCATTGTGGGATCACCAAGTGCGCTAAGAGAAATAATAATGGATGCGATTAGTATTATGAATACACCGAAAACA
>JASEEW010000094.1 GCA_030019485.1 Thermoplasmatales archaeon
ACCAACCATGTCTGTTAGCAGAGCATTCAACCTCTTGAAAGGGCGGGTCTGCGTAATGGGTTATTCAGAAGGGAACCAAAGTTTCGTCTTAGGTATCCACGTGGGCATTTATGGAGTCCTGGTAAATTCTATAGGACAGTTAGTGATGTAGATGTTGATACAGTGATCAACTATGTTAGGAATCAAGCGGTCATACAAGGCATCTTTAGATAAGTTCAATGTATCAACATAAAGAAGCCCAGCCATTTACACAAGGGAGGTTTTGTCTCCCTTTGTAAATAGTTGGAAACTTTGTTTCCAACATATTTATGGCTGGGAGTACATCACAGCTGATAAAACAATACCTATTTTGTGTCAGAATTGCTAAATGATAACGTAAATTTGGATCTGTTAGAGAATATATGTTCTGGGACTGGTTTGAGTATAAATATAAGTGCTCTCTCCCATTCTCTTAAAAAACACAGAAACACCGTTAGAGACAAAGTTAGGGGGTTAATTGGACATAAAATAATCAATAAACCGATTTATCCTTTTATACACTTATATCAGGAATACCCTTTACTTGTAATAGTTCGTGCTGACTTTCCAAGAAATGAGAAAATTGAAAAATTCCTCATTGAAGATGAACATGTTTTTGCTGCGTTTCGCTCAAAGGACGGGGAGTACAATACCTTATTGATAGAGTATCATAAAGACCTCTACTCATATAATTTGTGGAGAAAAGCCATAGTAAAAGAAAAAAGAATTCCACCCAGAGAAACACGATATCCTGCTGATGCATTATTTTTCAGTAATAAGCTGATTGTAAAATATCAACCGCATGTCCCAGTATATGTGATGGAAGAGAGATTTAATAAAAAACAAAGAATAGAAATTAATGGATATGAACTTGATGAACTTTCATTTCAAATATTAAAAAACTTCTGATAGGAGAAGGAATTAGAACAAATGAAAATCTTTTATCTGAGAAAATGGGTGTCCATAGGAAAACAATTGAACGACGCATTTCAAATCTGCTTAAGGAAAAAATTGTGTTAAACCCTGTTTGCAGGTTCCCAAAATTCTTGGTCCCATCAAACTACATACTGGTGTATTGTTTGATTGAAGTAAAAAAATCAATAGATAAAATACTTAAAGCCATAGAGGTCGATAATCATGTTCCGTTAGCACTTGAGATTGGTACCGGAAGATACAACCTGCTTTTATTTGGAACCTTTTTTACGGTTGAGGAACACTTTGAATGGGAAGAAGAGTATGATCGGAGATTTCCAGGATGTTTTGGCGCAGTGAAGAAAATATACCTATCACCCAACATGACTTACTCCATAGACCAGCAGAAGGTGTCCCTCAACATTATAAAATGTAAGAAAGAGGAGGTATATGGAAAGGCCCTTATGGACTCTGTAATGATGCAGAGTCCACAATAAGAAAATTGGGCTTTACACCCAACCTCTAAGTTTCATTGCTTCTGCAACACGGTTCACAGAAACCATATAAGCAGCAGTTCTGTTGTCTACTTTGTATTTTTCAGCCATTTCCAGAACGTCCTTAAATGCTTTTACCATCTTTTTCTCAAGATTTTCATGAACCTCCTGTTCTTCCCAATAATACCCATAAGTATTCTGGACCCATTCGAAATAGGAAACTGTAACGCCGCCTGCGTTTGCAAGAAAGTCAGGAATGACAAATATTTTGTTTTTGTGAAGAATCTTGTCCGCTTCTGGCGTTGTAGGCCCGTTTGCAAGTTCTAATATTATTTTTGCTTTTATTCTGGCTACGTTTTTTTCTGTGATAACATTTTCAAGCGCTGCAGGTATGAGAACATCTACATTCAACTCTAGAATCTCTTCGTTTGTTATCTCCTTGGTGCCTTTAAGACCAGTAACACTTTCGGTCTTTTTCTTATGTTCAAGTACTGCTTTCCAGTCCAAACCTTTTTCACTGTATATTCCGCCTTTGGAATCGCTGACCGCTACCACCTTCGATCCGAACATCTCTGTAACAAGTCGTGCTGCAAACTGGCCTGCGTTTCCATATCCCTGTATCGCAACAGTGGCTTTTTTCAAATCGATACCGAGATACTTAGCTGCTTCTTTCAATGCATACATTCCGCCTCTTGCAGTAGCATCGCCTCTGCCTAATGAGCCGCCAAGCGGTATCGGCTTACCTGTAATCATTCCAGGGACGTTATAGCCTTTTAGTTTGCTGTATTCATCCATCATCCATGCCATTATCTGGGGTGTTGTATAAACGTCAGGTGCAGGTATGTCCTTTTCAGGACCGATAAAATAATTTATCGCTCTTATATAACCTCTACTCAGCCTTTCCAGTTCTCCTTCAGACATCTCTTTAGTATTGCAAATTACACCGCCCTTTCCACCGCCATACGGTATGTCAACAACCGCGCATTTCCATGTCATCCATGCAGCAAGTGCCTTCACAGTATCAATTGTTTCATCAGGATGGAATCTAATACCTCCTTTTGTAGGCCCACATGCATCATTGTACTGCACCCTGAAGCCTTTAAAGATTTTTGTTTCACCATTATCCATTCTCACAGGAAATGATACTTCAAGTATCCTCATAGGCTCCCTGAGCATTGCATGAACAGATGGTTCAAGTTTCATTTTCCCTGCTGCTATATCAAGCTGTTTTTGCGCATTTTCAAACGGATTTATTTCTTCAACCATTTTTTCACCTTCCCCCTAAGGGAAACTGTAATATGTTTATGTTATCTTAAATGTTTGTTAGGCAAGAAATCCCAGACCTTTTACATAAGGGAAGCAAAGCTTCCCTTTGTAAATAGTTGGAAAACATTCTTTGTTTTCCAACATATATATATTTAGGGCTGGGATGAATTGCCGTATCTCTAATATTATTTTATTTTTCTAAGAAACATGTTCTCACTGCCAGGCAGTGTTGCCCTACTAACAGGGCAACCATTTCGGGTTGCTGCATGGCAGGAGTCTGGTTGTATGAATGGTGGGTGATATACCACCAACCATGTCTGTTAGCAGAGCATTCAACCTCTTGAAAGGGCGGGTCTGCGTAATGGGTTATTCAGAAGGGAACCAAAGTTTCGTCTTAGATATCCACGTGGGCATTTATGGAGTCCTGGTAAATTCTATAGGACAGTTAGTGATGTAAATGTTGATACAGTGATCAACTATGTTAGGAATCAAGCAGTCATACAAGGCATCTTTAGATAAGTTCAATGTATCAACATAAAGAAGCCCAGCCATTTATGGCTGGGAGTACATCACAGAACATTGCTCCTGTAATCCAGATATATGATGAGCATAACTTTTTTGACAAAGAGGGATTTGTACATGTATTCTTTCCATTTGAGCTTACCACAATATTCAATTTTTTTGTTTTTGCACCGTTGCTGGATAGACTATTCGGGTTAGGCTTAGAAAAAACACAAGAAAAGTTAGATGTACATTCTGAGAAAGTAAAATGCAGGGTCAAACATCGAGATATGAGTGATATGGAAAAAAGGATATACTATGGGCTGGTGAAATATCCTGAGCTGCCCGACTACAAAATTGCAGAGAAACTCTCAACAACCCGAAGCACGGTAATGAAAATGAGGGAAAGATTCTATGCAGAAAAGCTTATGAGAACTACTCGAATGGTGAATATGAAAAAACTCGGGCTTGAGATACTGGCTTTTACGCATACGAAGTTTAACCCTAAGAAGCCAATTTACAAGAGGGTTGAGTGCATAAAAAAAATCATTCAAATGCAGACACCAATTCTCAATGCTTCGAGTGATTTGGAGAGCGTAATGTTAACGCCGTATAGAAATTTTGAGGATTATCAAAGAATCCATAATGAAATCACCAGCCTCTGTGTGCAAAACGAGTTTTTAAGGGAAGAGCCAACAACACTGCTAATGTCAATACCTATGATGACAATCGTTAAAAACCATACATGTGCACCATTAGTGAAAAAAATTTTAGAAATATAATGGGCATTTCATAATGCATTACGTCTCCAGTTCTTCTTTAAGTTTCTCATAATAATTCAATGATTCCGGGTTAATCAAAGCATCCTTGTTCATAACCGGCTTACCATGCACTATATTTGTGACAGCAGATTCAACTTTCTTCATGTTCAGGGTATAGGGGATATCCGGTACTTCTATGATTTTAGCTGGAACATGTCTGGGAGAAGCATTTTTACGTAAGGTTACTTTAATCTTGTTTTTTAGCTCCTCTGTCAGCCTGTATCCCTCAGCAGGTTTAACAAAGAGAATAATGCGCTGGTCCCCCTGCCAGTTCTGTCCTATTGCAAGAGAATCAGCCACTTCCTTTAGTTCTTCGACCTGATTGTATATTTCGGCTGTGCCTATTCTGACTCCGGAAGGCTTGAGGACTGAATCAGACCTGCCAAGGAAACTAATTCCCCCTGTATCAGAATGAACCATGATATAATCACCATGCCTCCACACATTTAAACCGGGATAGAAGTCAAAGTAAGCTGCTCTGTACTTTTTATCATTTGGGTCATTCCAGAAATAAAGTGGCATTGAAGGAGAGGGAGCTTCACAAACAAGCTCCCCCTGCATATCAACTACTGGCTCACCTTTTTCATTGTATGCTTTTACTTTCATCCCTAAACCAGGACCCTGTAATTCACCAGCATACACGGGCTGGATAGGACTTCCAATAGCAAAACAGCCGTTGATGTCCGTGCCCCCAGAAATAGAATTAAAATGCAAATCTTTCTTGATTGACTGGTAAACATATTCAAATCCTTCATCTGAAAGAGGTGAGCCTGTCTGGGATATCTGCCGCAGCGATGACAGGTCATAGTCCTTCCCAGGCTTAACCCCTTTGCTTCTGAGATAATTAATATAGCTTGCACTGCAGCCAAAAATAGTTATTTTTTCATCCTGAGTCAGCTTCCACATGGCGCCCAGGTCAGGATAAAGAGGGTTACCATCATATAACACTATAGTAGCCCCCACTGCTAATGAGCTCAGCAGCCAGTTCCACATCATCCAACTGCAGGTTGTTATATAAAAAATCGTGTCCTCCTGTTTTAAATCAGTATGAAGTATCAGCTCCTTTAAATGATTGATAAGAATCCCACCAGCTCCCTGAACCATGCATTTTGGCTTGCCTGTTGTTCCAGAAGAAAACATAATAAACACAGGATGATCAAATAGTAACTGCTCAAACTGAATTTCAAGCCCTGTTTCTTTGGACAGGAAATCATCATAATACACAGAGTTGGGAATACATGTAATATCAGGTTTCCCTTCTGTATAACAAATTACTACAACCTTTTCAACTGAGGGTATTCCCTTTGCAATCTCAGCCGCATTGGAAAGAGAATTAAACCTCTTCCCCTTATAAAAATATCCATCAACAGTGAATAAAACCTTTGGTCCTATTTGACCAAAGCGCTCCAGGGCTGCCCCTGGGCCAATATCAGTAGCACAGGAAGACCATTCAGCACCAATGCTGGCAGAAGCAAGCATGGCAACGGCTGTCTCTATCATGTTGGGCATGTACCCAACCACCCTGTCTCCTGGTGCGACACCTATTCCCCTGAGGGATTTGGCTAGGCGCGCCACAGAATCATAAAGCTCTGCATAACTCATCCTGACTGATTTTTGAGTTTCCCCTCTGAATACAAAAGCTGTACGTTTATCCCTGTACCTCAGGAGGTTTTCAGCAAAATTTAATCTTGCTCCAGTAAACCATTTTGTCCCCGGGAACCTGCCAATATCGTCAACAACCCTCTCATAGCCTTTAGAAGCTTTGACCCCAGCAAAATCCCACACAGAAGCCCAGAAATCAGGTATATTATTTACTGACCAGTCATAGAGTTCGTTATAAGAATGAAATTTCTCCCCGTAACGTTTATTCACGAAACCCATAAACCTGGTCATGTTAGCATTTCTTTTCTGTTCCTCTGACTGCTTCCATAAAACCTTTCTCATTCTGAATCCACCAAGGTAATATCTTTTTAGAGGTTATATATTTTTTGACATTGTGATATTGTCATGTTATCGTCATGTATGAATATTTGATTAATGAAAGTAACCTGTTTCGTCCTAATCCCAGTTTCACCCCTGCCATTTCCGTAGGGGTCAAACCATTTAGCTGCATGTGAGGGTTCACAAAATTATGAACAATTCTTTTCATCTCTAAAAAGCAGTTAGCAGGCTCATAACTCTTGAAAATTCCTCATTACCTTTATATCACTGTTCTATGTCCTCATTATATCTTTCAATAGAGTTATTGTTGTATTTGAGACCCATGACCTTTGCCTTAATAGGCACACCAAACATTAGTTTCACAATCCTATAAAAGAGGTTGTTAAAAACCATTCCTGTAAGTTTTCAAATCCATCACAAACAAAACGCACCAGTTTTCTGTTTTTCACCCGTTTGTGTTTTTCCTGCTCATACCTCCTAAGAATCTGCTCATAGCAGGAACCTTTGATCTGACCCCAAGAATCCAATAACCTTATCTAATATGTTCTGTGTTTAACGAGAAGATGTGCAAGGACAAATCAGGGTTTTACTATCTATAGCATTCATATCATAATGATCAACCCGGTCTATTTTCACATATTTTTCATCCATATGTATTCGTCCTACTATCCTTGGTTTTAATGCTGGGGTAAAGTTTTTTTTTTAATAGATTTGGAATATTTTTTTTATCCATTGAGCAATAGCCCATCTAGACACCTTAACATTATCGTGCTGGTATAGATGATTCTGTACTTTAGATAAAGATAATCCGTCTGTATGCTGGTGTATTGCTCTAACAACAATTTTTGGTTTGAATCTCATTCTTTTG
>JASEEW010000095.1 GCA_030019485.1 Thermoplasmatales archaeon
TATTCTCCCTTACCAGCTTGATTGTTTTATCCATATCATGTTCAGCCTCAGCATGTACAGTGATAATGTCGCTTCCAGCGTCAGCAAAACTTTTAATCAGCCTGTTAGGATGCTGAATCATTAAATGAACATCAAAAGGAAGTTTTGTGCAATTTCTAACAGAGCTTATCACAGCAGGGCCTATTGTTATGTTAGGAACAAAATGACCATCCATCACATCAACATGGAGCATGTCTGCGCCGCAGTTTTCCAAAATTCTTATCTGTTCTTCCAGTCTGCTGAAGTCTGCTGAAAGCAGGGATGGTGCAATCTTTATCACATCTGTAAATGGGATACTGTTTTATTAAAGTTTATGTAGGTTTAAGTGCGCCTGCCGGGAATTTCAGAGTAGTAGTCAGTAGTTAGTAGTTTCGGAATTGCTTATGCAATTCCTCACTTCTCCAAATTGTGACCAATTTGTAGAAGTTAGGGGCTAGGGAACACATCCCTAATCCCTAACTACTAATCCCAAACTTCCCAGCCTCAAAGACACATAAATTGCTGCGACTAGTAAACTGGGAAGTTTGCCCTAGCTACTACCGTTTGAACCCGGGCTATGAGCTTTTCCTACTTCATATTCTTGGGGATTACGGAGTAATCCCTTGTTCTCTTTTCTTTTTCGCGAGTCATTTTTCTTTTCTCCTTGAGAAAAGAAAAAGGCTCTTGGGAAGCTCAAGTCCTACCACTAGACTACAGGCGCGTCTGCTCAGTAGTTAGTAGTCAGTAGCCAGGGGATAGGGAATCCCTAACCCCTAACTCCTAATCCC
Source organism: Thermoplasmatales archaeon (assembly GCA_030019485.1). Lineage (GTDB taxonomy): Archaea > Thermoplasmatota > JASEFT01 > JASEFT01 > JAUWIS01 > JASEEW01. The sequence continues at coordinate 807 of JASEEW010000095.1, forward strand.
TAACTACTCCACAATGGAATTATTCTTCCTCCTTTTTAAATGTTGCCTTTAGGAGTATTGGCGCTAAAAATGTTGTGACGCAAACATGCAAAACAGTGACAGCAAGCATCTGATGGGCAAGTGCTCCTGTGAAAACACCCTGTGCTATAGCAGTTGTTACCACAATGAGTGCCACTTCCATCCTTGGTATCATGCCCACGCCTACTGCCAATGCATTTCTTGACGTAAGACCCCCTATTTTGGAGCCTATTCCACAACCAATGATTTTTCCTGCTATTGCCAGGGGAATGAAAAACAATGCCAATAGCCCTACATCTTTGATAGCTGATAAGTTTATTGATGCGCCAACCCAGACAAAGAATAACGGGATAAAAAATATGTAAGAAATTGTTTTCACATCATCAGTAATCTTTTTTGACTGGGATGTTGTACCTATAATCAAGCCTGCAACAAACGCACCTGTTATTGCCGCCATGCCAATCTCGGATGCGAGCACAGCAAAAACAAAGCATATCACCAGACTCACTGTAATAAGCATTTTTGCTGTTTTAATTTTTTCAAACCCTCCCATCACTCTGGAGATGACCCGTAACCCAAGATAAAGTGTGACCAAAAAGAATATCATGATTTTAAGCGTTAAAAATGCTGGTGAGCCCGTCCCAAGAACAACTGCTAAAATAAAAATACCTATTACATCATCTATTACTGCCGCACTTAATACTGTGACGCCAACGTCTGTGTTCAGTGCGTGCATGTCCATAAGTGTTCTCGCTGTTACGCCCACGGATGTTGCAACAAATATTGTTCCTGCTGCCAGGCTTGCCATCAGAGGGAAGCCAAAAAAATGTCCTACAAGAAAACCAAATGTAAACGGCAGTATCACTCCAAAGATGGCGGTGCTAAATCCTGTCTTTTCAGTTTTTTTAATTTCCTTAAAATCTGTTTCAAGACCTGATATGAAAAGAAGCATTACAATGCCTATGAACCCAAATGTTTCAAATAATTCTGATGTGAAATCAGGCATTGTTAAACAAAAAGAGTACCCTGCCATTGAAAATTTTGCTCCCGAAAATCTGCCTAAGACAAACGATCCCAATAAAACACCTGCGAGGATTTCGCCTATTACTGCCGGCTGTTTTATTTTTTCAAACAAATAACCTAAGAGTTTCGCGGACAGCAGTGCCAGTGCAATTCCAAAAAGCAGCATCTCTAAAGACGTTTAATCACCTTTTAAGGGATGATACTGGGTCGCAGCATAATATTTTCTTATGATTTGATGAAGTGTGATTTCACCAACAATTCTTCCATTGTCTGTTACTGGCAGGCGCCTGACACCATAATCATTCATTTTGTTTAACACCTCTTTTATACTTGTTTTTGGGCTGCATTTTACAAGTTTTTTAGCCATAATGTCAGATGCAGTGTTGGCAGTGCCGTGATGCAGCGATTTTATGTCAGGAATACCAAAAACATAGGGCGGGAGTTTTTTTGGCGCCAAAATACTTAAAACATCATGCTCTGTTATCACACCCAGAACGTTTTTATTTTCCATGCTGTCAACAACCCAGACATGGCTTTTCCCCCTCAAAATGGATAAAACATGGTGTATGTCCGCATCCTTTTCAACCAGCGGCAAATCCCATACTCCTTTGTCAATGATGTGTTCAGCAGCAAGCTTATAAAATTCCGGTATTAGTCTTTTTTCTTCTGACATATTCTCACATCCTTAAACAGTTTTCAGGGCTTTTAGTTTTTTCTGTCAGTATGAGAAAGTATTATACATTACCGTATCCATGTGTTAATGGATGAGTATAACGAAAGCAGTATCAAACACAGTTTACAATGCATATGAGAAAAAACTGTTGAACAAGGTATTAAATGGTCCTATACCAAAACATCTGGCGATTATTATGGATGGAAACAGAAGGTTTGCGCAGAAACTCGGCATGGAACATGTTAAAGGTCATCTTGCTGGCAGCAACAAACTTGAAGAAGTGCTGGAATGGTGTCTTGAACTTGGCATAAATGTTTTGACGGTTTATGCTTTTTCAACAGAAAACATAAAAAGAAACAAGGATGAAGTAGATTTTTTGATGAGGATGTTTGCAGATAACTTCAGGAAAGCGGGGGATGATGAGCGAGTTCACAAAAACAAAATCAGAATAAAGGCCATTGGGAAAATTGATGTCCTCCCAAAATCTGTTCAGGATGCCGTAAGGTATGCTGAGGAAAAAACAAAAAATTATGATAAATATTTTTTTAACATAGCAGTAGCATATGGTGGAAGGGAGGAAATACTTAATGCTGTTAAAATGATTGCAAAAGATGTTAAGAAAGGCAAAATAAAGGAAGAGGACATAAATGAAAAACTAATGTCATCCTATCTGTACACATCTGACATGCCTGACCCTGACCTTATACTCAGAACATCCGGTGAGGAAAGAATCTCAAACTTTCTTCTATGGCAACTTGCGTATTCGGAGCTTTATTTTGCTGATGTTTACTGGCCAGGGCTTAGGAAAATAGATTTTCTCAGAGCAATAAAATCATATCAGGATAGGCGAAGAAGATTCGGTGAATAACCAAGTAGTTAGGGGTCAGTAGTCAGTAGTTAGGGTGTTCTGTTCCCTAATCCCCTAACTCCTAATTCCTAACTCCTGATAGAAACTTATATATTCAATAAAAAACCTTCATATTCTTGGTGAACGAATGAAGAAAATATCAGCGATGGCAATCATGGTTGTAATGATGCTCCCTGCCCTGTGTGTTTCACCTGTTAATTTTGCAAAGGCTGAAAATGTGAAAGCAGATGTTGGGAGCGGGGGGTTTGTGCCTGTGACATTGTATTTCCACAGAGAGGAGGCAGAGGCAGAATTAGATACAAACCCTCCAACAAACGATACAACTGCTACCAAAGACTTTGAACACGAGAAACCAGTAACATTCAGTACAGATTCTTTAGATAAAGCCCTATTAGTGGATAAGAATCAGAGTTTCAGGGTGGCTTTCAATATAACGGTTGATGCCACACCCTACCCCTCAGGTCCTTATGACTTTGTAACAGTAAATCTTACTATCTCAGTTTTAGAAGACGGTACTGAGTGCGCAAGCAAGAAATATTTAGGGAAGCGTGTTCAGGGAACTTCTAAAGGGAACTTCAGTCTACCCGAAGATTTTAATGTAGTGGAAGGTGATAAAAATTTAACTTTTAAGAAGGATTGGGATTATAAGTTTGATAAGGGACATAAGATTAAAGTAAAAATAACTCCTGAGATAAACGAAGAAGATGGCGGCGTTCCAGACACACTTACCTATGATGCATATATGGAATATGATCATGCAGATCATTTAGGCGTTCTCAGCAATGTTTACTGCGCCCCTGTGGAAATCGATTTAGGTACTTATGACAAAAATAATCAACCCAAGACTGAGTTCATGCCAAACCTGGCAGCAGAGGAATGCATCATCAGATTCGGGGGCGGCATAGAGGATGCTTTTGGTTATGAGGACATCACAAATGTTGGGCTAAGGGTTACCGGCTCCGGGGTTGACTACCGGATAGATAATATAACAGAAAATAAGACAAAATCACTGCTGTATGAGTGGGACTACTCAAAATACAGCAAAAGTTTTGTTGCAAATGAACCCTATATTGCCAATGTTACAGTAACAACAGTTCAAGGTCATATATTTTATAAAACCACAAGTTTCAACTTCAGTGCATACGGTCTTGAGGCAGAGATTGACAGCGAGGCTTCAGCGTCTGAGACAATACTTGCAGGGACTCAGGCAGACTACACAATAAGTATAAGAAACACGGGTTCATCCAAGGAATCAGTTACTGTTAGGATGACATTAACTATCTCTGTTTCTCCATCAGGGCAACATAAGTGGAACATAAGCATTGATGGTAAATCCAAAGAGGTTAATACCACCGACAATATACTCTACCCTGATTTTGATCTCTCCGGCGGAAGCACTGAACCACTCATACTAACAGCAAAATCCCTAAACATTACCGGGGAGGTTGGCGAGAACTGGTACTGCAGGGTAGACATAAAAATTGAGTTTGTTGGTCTTGATGAAACAAAAACCCTTTTTTCCACAACATACCTTGCACCGCCTTACAAGATAAACCTTGACTGGACAAAGAAACCTGATGACCCATATTATGCGCTTGTTGATGTATCATCCACCCTTTATGTTAATGTAACCAACATGGGCACCATGCCAGACACGGTTAACCTCACACTTAACCACACCAACCCTGAAGGGTGGGAGGTCACATTAGCGCCCCAAACCGTTAATTTGTCCTCCTTTCACCATTCAGGCTACTATAATTCCAATGTCAGACTCACTGTTAAACCCTCAGGAACCGGTGAAGACACAGCATTTGTAAATATCACTGCTTATTCAAAAGGATTTGGACATTACAATGAAACACTTACGCGCAAGTATCTTACACTCAATCTGTCAAAGGCATTTGGAATAACCATGGCTGTGGTCCCCAAAGGATCAGAAAATGTGGATGTAAAAAACTCCAGCGGACAGGTGACCTATGATGTTTCCATAGAAACCAATGATAACACAACCCATACTGTTAAGTTAACTGCTGACTGTGATAACAAAAACATCACCACAAACTTTCCCAAATCTGTTGATGTCTCAAAGGATTCGCCTGGGAATGTAACTTTGACAGTTACCTGTTCTCAGGGCATGCTGGCAGGCAGTTATATCATCACAGTGGGTGCGAGTATCAAAAGCGCACCGGTTCCTGAATATAACAGAACAGTAAATGTTACTGTAACTGTGAAAAGCTTCCCTGATTTAAGACTTGTATGGGCTGATACAAATAAAAATGAAATTACTGTTACTGCAAAGCCTGGTGAGTACATACATAAAACATTAAAGGTAAAAAATGAAGGGAACAGTAAAATCTCTGTTGATTTAACACCTAAGGCAACATCTTCTAAGTATGGTTTATCCATTCAGTTTTCCCCTTACAGCCAGTTTGATCTCTCCCCTAAGGAAGAAAAAAACATAACCCTGATTTTGGGTGTGCCAGAAGATGCTATGGATGGAGAAACTTTGGTTGGGGAGATAGAAGCAACCTCTCCTGGTCTGAATATCTATCCGGCTGCAACAATTCTAATCGAGATTAAGCAGAGCGAATGGGAAAAACTAATAGCCACATTATACAGCATGATATATTTCATCATACTTCTTATAACCGTGATTGTTGTTTTCATCGCTGTCTGGGTGAAAAAAAGAAGAAAAATAGAATAAGGTTTTTAAAGGTTTAAGGTGTAGAGGTGTAAGGTTTAAGATTTAAGGAATAAATCGTCTTCACTTACAACTTACCACTTACACCTTACCACTTACAACTTACACCTTATAAAAGATTATATATCCAAAAACACATTCGATGTTCACTAAACTCCGCAACATGGGATTTTCTCGTAAGATTCTTACCGAAAAACTTTCGGTTCCTCTGGAAAAGCCTTTTGGCTTTTCCAAGGATCTTACGGAAAAGTCTTTGACTTTTCCTAAGATATTAGGAATTTGCAAGCAAATTCCGTAATATGTTAGGAAAACGCTTTTGGCGTTTTCCGTAACATGCGGAGTTTACATAAGAAATGAAAAAGTTAGGTGAGGAAAATGAGAAAAAAACTGATAATAATGGTTTGCATAGCAGCAATGATAATGACAAATCTACCAAACTGGGATGCAGGGGCAGATGTTTCAGGGACACCGTGGTCTGAAACAGGGGACACGCTGGTTGGAAATGCAACGGTATGGAAAAACGAAATAATAACATTAAACGGAAATCTAACAGTAAATGAAACAGGTAACCTAACAATCAGCAATGTACTGTTAACATTGAATGGTAGTTTAACAGTAAATGAAACAGGGAAACTTACATTAGACAATGTCACACTACTCATGAACTGTTCTGAAAACGGCTCATATCACATAGAAGTCCAACCCGGCGGG
>JASEEW010000096.1 GCA_030019485.1 Thermoplasmatales archaeon
TAGATGGGTAATACAAGGATAACGACGGAAAAATTCAATAAGTCGTAAACTCGGGTCAAAATAACCCACATACCTTTTTGCGGCATCAACACCAACACCGATTATCCTGCCTATTTTGCTATATGTTAAAGGTTTACCAGCTCTTTCCATAAGCAGGAAAAAAAGTTCTCTGAGTAGTTTAGGGTCACGTACACCATAATGAAATCATAACAGTCAAGCCTTAGCCGATAAAGGTATTTTGCTTTCAATCATATTTTTTAATTCATCCAGTTTCTCAGTATAAAACATTGCAGTTTTATTTCCTTCTAATGACAGGTATAGGTTTTTTCTTTCTTTTCCAAGATGCTTTGTTTCCTTTATCATCAAACCATTTATTTTTTCAATTTCTGTTTCAAACAATACCTGCGCTGGCTCTTTCCTGAACAGAAATATTCTTTTGTCTGTAAGATAAATATATCCATGCTGCCATGCAGAGTATATGCCACTGTTATAATAGTATGACCCAGGGGCTTGTAAAAGGATTTTTTCATCCTCAAACAACGGAGGTTTTGATTTTTCAGATATTTCCTCTGCATAATATTTTCTTATGCTTTCATCCCAAGCCTCCATCATGCCATAGTCAAGCATGGTTTCTATCCCTGCAAGTGCAGCACGCAGATTAACACCAATCAAAGGCACACCTGCAACAGAGATAATCACGTCTGCATTGAGTATAACGCCTTTGTCAAGTATTCTGTCTAACACATCAACTAATGTGCATTCTACATCCTTTGTAGGCTTCATTTTTACCCCTAAATTTTATTAGATTATTTTTTTTATTTAACATATTTTGTTTTAATATAGAATTTTTTGCTCCAAAGCATGTTCCCACATTTCAGACAGTAATTTACGTTTAGGTTTGTTACTTCCTCACCGCAGTGAGGACATTTTGTTATTACTGTCCCAGATTTTTTCACCATTTTTTTTACCTCCTTTGTTTAAACAGTGTTTCTAAACAGATTGATTTAAAACGTTTGAAATCTCTCACGTTCCCTTTTCTAAGGCAAATATTGTCCATTATTACCTTTGGATTGCTATGATTGGGCTGCTCAATCAATTTGATAAACCATTTCTTGTGAATGCCAACAGCCAAGTCTGGCGATAGTCTGTCAGTACTGAATTTTAATTCATTGTTTCCCATAATAACTGCAAAGCTTACCTCTGGCGTACCTATTAAATCAAACTTAATGATAATATCATCAGCCCTTTCTGCCTTCCTCTGAACACTTTTTCTTCTCTTCATCCTGTTAAACATTTTTCTTGCCTTTTTTATTAGCTCTTTTTCAGTAGGGTCTTGGATTGAGGCAGCTCTTGTAGTCTTCTCATGGATTGTTTTATGTTTTCGCTTCATGGGTAATCTTCCTCAAGAAGGATGAGTGATTCTGTTAGTTTATCCATCTGCTTTTTAATATTTTCAGCATTGCCCTTGAGTGTTTTCTTTAGTAGATTGCTCATTTCCTTAATATTTTCTTTTTCCTTTTTAGGAATTTTTGTTTTTCTCATTATTTTTTCAGCTGAAACTATTAAGGCATTTGCCTTAATGCAAATTCTTGATTTTTCTGCTATATCATCTACTATTTTGGTTAACTCATTTGTGTGTTTTTTGATTTTTCTATTGTTATCTTCTTTTAACGCTGTTTTCAGTTTTTTAATCAGTTCCCCAACATCTCTTTTTTCCTGTGCAGAGGCATATTTTTCTTCTTTTATTGTTTTCTCTACCTCATATATTAATGAGGTTGCCCTGTTTCTGTTTTTAATGTTTTCCTCTTTTCTTTTATCTGTTTCTTCAAAGATTTTTGCTTCCCTAATCATTCTCTGTATCTCTAAGGTAGGAAGCTTTGTTGAATCTGTAATAACTATTTTCTGTTTTTTCCCTGTTTCCAAATCCTCTGCAGATACATTCAGAATGCCATTCACATCTATGCTGAACGTAACATCAATCAGAGGCTCATGTCTTGGCGCTGGCTTAATACCTGTCAGATTAAAAAACCCTAAAGATACGTTGTCATGTGCAAGTGCACGCTCACCCTGCAGCACATGGATTGGCACCATTTTTTGAAAGTCTTGTGCTGTTGTAAACACCCTGCTTTCCTCTGCCGGGATTGTTGTATTCCTTTTAATGAGTTTGGTAAGTACTGCGCCTGATGTTTCTATGCCTAATGAAAGAGGTGTAACATCCAGCAGCACCAGATTTTTCATATCGCCTGATAGAATACTTCCCTGGATTGCTGCTCCAACTGATACACACTGCATAGGGTCAACGCCTTTCTCAGGAGATTTCCCAAAAAATTTTTTAACTTTTTCTCTGATTATTGGCATCTTTGTTGGACCACCAACGAGGATTACTTTGTCTATCTCATCAGGATTTACTGACGCATCATTTAAAGCCTGCTTTATTGGTTTATCCATTCTCTGGATTACAGGTTTAACAACTGTTTCCAGTTTATCACGCGTCAAAAAAATGTTTCCGTTTGTGAACGGCAGAGACATGTTTGTTGATTTTTTGGATGATAGTTGTATTTTTGCTTTTTCCACAGCATGGCTCAGTTGCTGCAAAACTTTTTCATGCTTCAACTTAATACTTTTCCCACTTAATTTTTTTAGAACATAATCAGTGATTTTTTTGTCCATGTCTATACCGCCAAGACATGTGTCACCGCTTGTGGATATGACTTTAAAAACACTGTTGCACATCTCTAGAATGGTAACATCAAATGTTCCGCCGCCAATATCTAATACTGCGATGTTTAAATCCTTTTTGAGTTTGTCCAGACCGTATGCTAAGGACGCTGCTGTCGGCTCATTGATTATCCTAACAACATCCAGTCCTGCAATAACACCTGCATCCCTTGTCGCAGTTCTCTGATTATCATTAAAATATGCTGGTACAGTAACAACTGCCTTTTTTATTTTTTTCCCAAGAAATGCTTCCGCATCATTTTTTATTTTTCTGAGTATAAGCGCAGAAATCTCCTGCGGGATATATGTGTTGCCGTTAATTTTTATTTTGTAATCAGAGCCCATTTTTCTTTTAATATTCATTACTATTCTTTCAGGGTTTACCTGTCTTTTTGCATTCTTCCCAACAACTACCCCATTTTTTGTGAATGCAACAACAGATGGGAACATCTTGCCATGTGCTACAAGTCCTTCCTTACTTGGAATAATCATTGGTTTATTGTTTATCATTATTGCTGCTGCTGAGTTGCTTGTTCCCAGGTCTATACCTATTATTTCACTAATAATTTCTCACCTCTTTGATTTCTTCATGATCATAATTGTGTGGTCAACATCATCCTGTCTGAATGAATATGGCGCAGTGGAATGCTTACAGTAATTGATTAGCAAAGCATAGGCTTTCTCTATTTTCTTAAATTCCTTTTCTCTGCCTTTTTTTCTATCAGGATGATACCTGTATGCCAAGGTACGATGAGCGTTTTCTATTTCCTCCATGGTTGCCTCCTCATCAAGCCCCAGTATTTTCCTTGCATTATCTATGATGTTGAAATCTATTTTTTCTATTTTCATTTTTGTGAAATTGTATGCTGGCAGAGGACCAACAGCGATGATTTTGAGTTTACCTCCAGATTTTTTTTCTAACTCGTTTACTTTATCATAAAAATTGTTTTCCCTGTCTTTATCCACCAAGAAAGATATGTTCATTATCATTGACTCATCCATGAGTTTGTTTTCCTCAGAATCATTTGAAAACATACCTAATGCATTTTTTATCTCGTTTACATAAGAATTTCTTTTTTCATCTATCACGTTTTTAACCATTTTCCCAAGTTCTATTTTCAGGTTTCTTGCTGAAGGATTTTTTGATACCCTTTCCTTTAATAGCTGAATTTTTTTGTTTTCATTCAAAATATCCGCATAAACCTTGTTTGTATCCCATGAGACCTTTACATCAACCTGCACCCTGTTGTTTATTGTTTCAAGCATTGCTTTAAACTCTTTATGTCCTTTTTCCAGAATCTTTCTAATCCCCTCATCATGACTAGCAATAACACCAAAACCCATAGGAATAACAGAACATTCTTTCATTATTTCCCTGATAACCTTCTCATGCATCAATGCATTCTCCCTTGTAGGCTCAACCATAAAACTTGGTGTTTTGCTGACAAGCGCAGCGATATCCTGATACCTAATTGTATATACTTCATTCTTGTCTATTCCAATAGGACCGAAGCTGCTGTTTTCTTTTGCTTTTATTATACCATAAATATATATGTTACTCATTTTTTACTGCCTCCTATTTCTCCAACAAATGAGAATGGTGCCCAAGGACCTGTGAATCTTACTGAGAATTCTTTTTTCTTGTTGATTTCTCCCAATATTTTCCCAAGCTGTTCAACTTTATCTTTACGGGTAAGGCAGGAAAGGTTTACAATCATTTGCTTGTCCTTCCATTTATCTGGTACTGGCTTGTTCCTTTGCTCAACTTTTATATCGTCAGCATAATTTCTGATTTGATTATAAAAATCTTTAGCATAATCGTCCATCAATAACCTAAGCTCATCCTTCAGCATTCCCTCCATTTTCTGTCTTAGCATGTATGCCACACCCTTTGGTTTTGTTTTAATATCCTCCTTTAACTTTTTGATGCTTGGATTGTTTTTCCCTATTTTTTCCATCATAACTGTTTTGTCACAGAATATTTGAACTGTGTACTCCGCCTTGTCTTTAAGAGTTTCCAGCTTATCTTTAAGCGCAGAGTATTCCTCTGACAACCATCTCTTCACTTTTTCCTCATCCCCTTTGATTATTGTGTCAAAAGAAAACGGTATAACAGTACCAAATTTTTTTGTTGCCTCATCAATAATGTACTGATGCGCAAGTATCCATTCCTTCACAGTTTGCTCATTCTTTGAGTCGTATGCTTTTGCAGGACATTTGTGAACAACAGCGCCTATGTCCTTATATATTATGGTGTAAACATTGCTGTCATCTATTCCCATATCCCCAAAATCCGCATTTGAACTGCTGATGATAACACAGTAAAGGTATCTTCCCTCAGGTGCTACTTCTTGTTTTGCCTCTGAAACATTTGCAGATTCCTGCTCTTCCATCAAATCATCCCCGCTTTATCTACCTTACCAGTTTCTTCCTTCCATTTCTCAGGGTTTATGATTTTACCTACTGCCTCATCTGCAACCCTATCAAGATCATTCCTTATAGCGCCTACTATCTCCTCAATCCCGTTTTCCTTTTTTATATGCTCAAGTGCTTCATCAAGCTCCATCAAGGCATTACCCAAACGCTCAATTTCAGACTCATTTAACCTGCCGCCCTCCATCCTTCTCAAAGCCTGACGCTCCAGTGTTTCCTGTATGATTTCCACAAGCGCCACCACCAATCCGAGCAGACCCGGCTTCAGGTTTTTCTCATCAATCTTTACTGTCATCTTCTCTCCATTTTTATTTGAAGGATACCATTTTTATATGTTTTCTCAACAATAGATTTTGGAATAGAAGGAAGTTTGATTGTTTTTCTGTATTTTTTAGCAGAAATCTCAAGTTTATCGTCAACAATTTTTGTTTCTATGTCTTTTTCCTCAACCCCTGGAAGTTCTGCTATTACTGAGATGTATTCATTTTCAAAAATGTCAACAATAGGCTCCCTCTCAACAGCAGGAGCTTCTACTTCTTTTCGAGGCTTCTCAATTCTTCTGGGTTTAAATTCTTCTTCAGGCACAAGCTGACGTGCATAGATGCTGTATTCCACTTTAGGTTTACTTGTCCAGCCTGTTTCTAATCTATGCTTTATTTTTGCATCAGTCTCAGCAATGCGCCTTCTAAACTCAGGCGAGCTTTTTTCTAAAGTTTTAATAATGCCGCCTAAGCCTGGTATAAACTGAGAAACAACGCCTTCTACAACGCTTGGTTCTTCTTTCTCTTTTTCAAACTCTCTTACTTTAGCTTCAAGTTTTTTTATCTTCTCTTCATAATCCTCTTTTTTCTTTTTCTTAGACATATACTTTACCCTTTTCTCAGTCTTATTTCTAATATGCCGTTTCTGTAGGTTTTTTCTTCTATCCCTGACACAGGGCAGAACAGCGGGATATTTTTATGATAATCTTTGGCTGATATAGTAAGGATACCCCCTTCTGTACCAATTTTTATGTCTTTTTCATCAACAACAGGGAGTTCTGCCACAACCTTTACATGGTTTTTTTCATCAAAAACATCAAGTAGTTCATGGGTTGAATCAAACTCTAAAATTTTTTCTGTCAGCCACCATGAGAATAATATTTTGTTCCCGGTTGCAGGGTCAATTTTTGTTGATTCAAACCTCATTATTTCCTTCCCAAAAATTTTTTTAGACAAAGGGTTCATAACTTCTCTCACCCTGACAAGAACATCATTGTCAGTGTCTGCATTGATTAAGTCTGCAAGCTCCCTGATGTTTGCATGCCCATGACTCAGCATGTACCATATTATTTGTTTGCTTTTATCATCAATCCCTGACATGAACTTATCCAATTTCGTCTTAGCATCTTTTATACCAAATGAGGAGCATAAAGAATCAAACTCCTTCAATGTTTCCTTGAGCACATCCATCGTGTTTGATGTGCGTTGAAAGGCAATCTCAAGTATTTTAGGCATGTAACCATTGTTTGGACATGACTCAAGCCATTCAGAAATTAAAGAAGAATCACATTTAAGCATTCCTGCTAATTCCTTTTTATCATAAATATTTAAAAGTTCATTAAGAACAGCAAGTTTTTTATCTGAAGGCAG
>JASEEW010000097.1 GCA_030019485.1 Thermoplasmatales archaeon
GAATTTCGTTGTTTGAGGAATAACCTAGATTGATACCATGCCAAGAATTGTTGTAAAGAGTGCAGTTTAATATTTGATTATTTGAGGAACCAGACAGCTGGATGCCATACCAATTTTTGTAGATGTTGCATGTACTTATGTTGTTGTCCGAGGAATAATGTAGAAAGATGCCGTAACCGGAGTTGTTGTAAACAGTGCAGTTTGTGATTCGATTGTTGTTTGAGGAAAGACCCAAATAGATACTTCCATAATAATTATTATAAACACTACAGTTTGCTATGCTATTGTTTGAAGAATACTCCAGATTAATACTATATCCATTGTCATAGATGTTGCATGCATTTACGACGTTGTTTGAGGAATAATACGGATGGATACCATCGCAATTGTTATAGATAGTGCAGTCTGTTATGCTGTTGTTTGAAGAGTAATCCAAACGGACACCGTAATAATTAGTGTAAGAGAACACATTGTCTATTTTACTGTTTGTTACATTGTAGAAGTAAATCCCATTTTTGGAATTGTATTTACCGTTGTGAATAGTACAGTTCCCTATGATAAAATAAACATCTGTATTTTCTATATCAATGCCATTTGTAGTACTTGCGTCTATATCCCACCCCTCAATAATATATGCGTCATCCTCCGTCCCATTTCCGCTTACCACACCATTCTCCCCTACCACAAAATCATCATTACCATTTATGTATATCGGCTCATGAGACGTGTATTTATATCCATCTCTTACATCCTGAATTCCTGCATAATCCGTATCCTCCTTTTTCTCGGTCCCGCCTGCATGGATGACTACAGCCATGACAAAAATTGCAAGGATTATCAAAACCCCTATGAGTATTTCCTTTTTGATACAAAGTTTCATAACATAGAGAATACCATGTCAACATTTAAATTTTTGTGCAAAATTAACGCCCAAATACCTCAGGATTCACAATATGCAATGGTTTTTTTCCTTTTATAATTCTAATAGCATTTTCCACTGCAGTTAAAGCCATTAAAGTTCTTGTTTCATGGGATGCGCTGCCAGTATGGGGTGTTAAAACAGCGTTGTCCAGTTTAGAAAGCCCTTTTGCTATTCTTGGCTCATTCTCATAAACATCAAGACCTGCGCCTGCTATCCATTTGTTTTTTAATGCTTTCACAAGCGCAGACTCATCAACAACAGGACCGCGCGATGTGTTAATCAGGTAAGCAGTTTTTTTCATTTTCTTTAACTCTTTCTCACCAATCAGGTGAATAGTGTTTTTTGTTAAAGGAACATGGAGGGAAACAAAATCCGAACAGGTCAGCAGCCTGTCCAACGTGACTTTTTTTGCATTAACAGGGGACTTCTCAATCTCTTTGTTGCGCCTGTTATCACAGTACAGCACTTTCATGTTAAAACCAACACTTCTTTCAGCAACAGCTGTACCAATTCTACCAGCACCTATGATGCCAAGGGTTTTTCCATAAACATCACTACCCAGAAAAAGCATGATATCCCATCCTTTGAATTTCCCTGCTCTGTTGAATTTGTCAGACTCTACAATTCTGCGCGCAGCAGAAAGCATTAGCGCCCATGTTAGGTCTGCTGTTGTTTCTGTCAGAATTCCGGGTGTGTTGCACACAGGTATCCTGTGTTTATTTGCGGTTTTAACATCAATATTATCAAAACCGACAGCACAATTAGAGATCACCTTTAAATCAGGGTTGCTTTTTATAACATCAGAATCTATTTTATCAGTCAGCAGACAAAGAAGTGCATCCTTACCTTTTACCTTCTTGATAAGCTCCTTTTTTGTTAAAATTCTGTCCTCAGAGTTTATTTCTACATCAAAATTTTTTTCTAGTTTATCAAGTGCAGGTTTTGGCAGGTTTCTTGTCACATAAATTTTTGGTTTCATTTCCTCATCCTCAACCCGGTTTTGAGCATTCTAGCAGCAGATTCAGATGCAGAGACAACAAGTTTTTCCGCGTTTGAGATGGATTCCTCTAATGAGATTGGTCCTTGGGCAGTGCTGAGCATTGCATCTATTCCATGCGCATAGAGTTTTTCTGCTCCTTCGCTTATCTGTCCTGCAATTATGATAATAGGTGTTCCAAATTTTTTTGCAATCTTAGCCACACCAACTGGTGTTTTACCATAAACAGTTTGAGAATCTATTTTTCCTTCACCGGTGACTACCAGATCAGCATCCTTTATATGTTCGGAGAGCTTCAGATACTCAGCAACAAGCTCTGCACCGGGTTTTAGTTTTGCATCCAGAAAAACCATCAGACCCGCGCTTGTGCCGCCCGCAGCACCAGCACCAGGTATTCCTTTAACCTTTTTCCCTAAATCCTTTTCAGCAATCCTGGCGAAATGCTCCAGATAATTATCCAGCTCCTTTACCATTTTGGGTGTTGCGCCCTTCTGCCTGCCGTACACATTTGCAGCACCACAGACGCCTGTTAAAGGATTGGACACATCACACGCAACAACTATTTCAGTTTCCGCAATCCTTTTATCCATTTCTGATATGTCTATTTTATCAAGTTTAGACAGAGCCTGCCCGCCAAATGGTATGTTTTTCCCGGAAGAATCCAGTAGTCTCACGCCCAGCGCCTGAGCCATGCCAGCCCCTGCATCATTTGTCGCAGAGCCGCCAACACCAATAATTAATTTCCTGTATCCTTTATCCAGTGCTGATTTAATAAGCTCACCTGTGCCGTATGTTGTGGTGAGCATTGGATTGTATTCCTCAGGCTTTAACAGTTTTAACCCTGAAGATGATGCAGATTCAATAATAACTGTTTCATCGTCAAGCACGCCGTAGCACGCCTTAACCTTTTTTCCAAGCGGACCTGTTACAACCTCATTTATTATTCTTCCATTTGTAGCTTTTACCAGGCATTCTAATGTTCCATCACCGCCATCAGCCATTGGAATCTTTACTATGTTTGAAGCTGGAAATATTCTTCTAAAACCTTTCTCCGTCGCATCTGAAACTTCTGATGCTGTTAAACTTCCTTTAAATGAGCCTGGTGCTACAACGATTTTCATGTACCCCTCTTCAGCATGTTGTATGAATAAGCGCGTTCACCTTTTTATCATTTGAAAGTTCATTAAATCTTTTTACTGCTTCAGGGGTTTTTAAGACAAACAACTCTGCATTCCTGCTGAATTTTTTAATAATATTGTTGTCAACCCTTAGCACACCTGCTTGACCAGTACCAACTATTATTATGTCAGGATTGCCCATGAGCAGTTTTTCAGCCTCACCACTGCTTATCCCGTGCGAGCCTGAACCCCAGTCCCTTTCTAAAATTTTGTTGTTAACAATTAAAACATCACTGTATTTTTTTCCATCAATGATAATGCTTCCAAAACCTGTTGAATCAATGTTCATGCCCCTCTTCCTTCTTTTGCCTTAACCCTGAGCCCCTTGTACCCGCATTTCCTGCATCTTGTCGCCCTAGGAGGATTTTTTGCATAGCAGTTCATGCATATCTTTTTTACAAGCACCCTCTGCTCAGCCTCTGGAAAACGCGCCATAAAACCCTGAATGGAATAGGAATATATTAATGTTATGAAGCATATTACTGGCTGGTGAATAAAATGAAAACAACGGTGTCTGTGATAAAGGCTGATGTTGGGGGATGGCCTGGTCATGGTACGGTGCATCCCAAACTGATTGAAACAGGAAATAAAATGCTTGGTGAAGGGAAAAACAAGGGAATTATAAATGATTTCCATGTAACGCACTGCGGTGATGACCTTGAGCTGATAATGGCGCATAATAAAGGTGTGGACAATAAGGAGGTTCACAGTCTAGCATGGGATGTTTTCAAGGAAGGAACAAAGGTTGCGAAGGAAATAAAGCTTTATGGTGCGGGGCAGGACATGCTTAAAGAAGCATTTTCAGGCAATGTCAGGGGCATGGGTCCTGGTATAGCCGAGGTTGAGTTTACAGAAAGGACAGGAGAACCAGTAATTGTTTTTATGATGGATAAAACAGAGCCTGGCGCGTTTAATTTACCGGTGTACAGAATGTTTGCAGACCCATTTAACACTGCAGGCTTGGTTATTGACCCAAGTATTCATTCCGGTTTTGTTTTTGAGGTATGGGACATAATGGAGCATAAAAAGGTTATGATGAAAACACCTGAGGAAATGTATGATTTGCTTGCGTTGATTGGTGCAAAGGAAAGGTATGTTATAAAAAGGGTTTACCCAAAAAAGGGAAAACTGCCAGAGAATGAGCCTGTGGCATGCGTAAGCACGGAGAAACTCTTTCAGACAGCAGGGAAATATGTTGGAAAGGATGACCCTGTTGGCATTGTTAGATGCCAGTCTGGTCTGCCAGCACTTGGCGAAGTGCTTGAGCCTTTTGCATTCCCGCATCTTGTTTCTGGATGGATGAGGGGCTCGCATAACGGGCCTTTGATGCCTGTTTCTGTTAAAAATGCGAAATGCACAAGATTTGACGGTCCGCCAAGGGTTGCAGCACTTGGCTTCCAGATATGTAATGCAACGCTGGGTGAGCCTGTTGACCTGTTTGATGACCCTGCATTTGACTACACAAGGGAAAAAGCTGAATACATTGCAGAGTACATGAGAAGGCATGGTCCTTTCGAGCCTCATAGATTACCACTGGCTGACATGGAATACACAACACTGCCTGATGTTATGAAAAAACTGGAAGGAAGGTTTGAGAAGGCATGAAAACACCTGCGATTGTGTTAAACTTCAAAGCCTACACGCAGGTTGTGGGTGAAAAAGGCATAAAGCTTGCGAAAATATGTGAAAACATTGCAAAAGAAAACAGGGTTGAGATTGTTGTAGCACCGCAGATGGTTGACCTTGGAGTAATAGCAAAATCCGTTGAGCTCCCTGTTTTTTCACAGCATGTTGACCCTGTTGAGCCTGGCAGCAGAACAGGGCATACAACACCTGAGTCAGTAAAAGGCGCTGGTGGGGCTGGAACATTGATTAATCATTCTGAGATGAGAATGAGGATTGCAGACATTGATTTTGCTGTTGAAAAATGCAGACAACTTGGTTTGGAAACAATTGTCTGCACCAACAACCTGAATGTGAGTAAGGCATGCGCTCTCGTCAACCCTGACTTCATTGCGGTGGAGCCACCAGAGCTGATAGGCGGTGATGTTTCTGTGACAACCGCGAACCCTGAAATAGTCAGAAACACAGTAAACGCAATAAAAGACATTAATCCAAACGTGAAGGTGCTGTGCGGCGCGGGCGTGAAAAACGGTAAAGATGTTGCAAAAGCACTTGAGCTTGGCGCAGAAGGCGTTCTGCTTGCATCCGGTGTTGTGAAGGCGAAAAATCCGAAAGACGTTCTGATGGATTTGATTAGTAGGATAAAATAGAGACCAATTAATTTTCTATCTTTTCTTAATAGTTAAGGTTAACACCCTTTCAGTATCATCAAAACAAACCTTGAATCTGTCAAACAAACTGATTCTTCCTAAAAGATTAAATCTTACAGTAAGTTCATCAGAGAAGAGTACATCACAAGGCATCTCAATATCTGCTCATACTTAAACTCTAAAGTATGCATACCTCTTCCTCTTTTGTTGGAACCTGAAACAATATTGGTTTTTCATGCAATTTCTTTGCCTTTTTATAGACACTAGCAGCATTCTCACCAGAAGCTATTAGTTCATCGTTATATACAGCTACCCATGCTCCTCGATGTTTCCTCAGTTTTTCCCAGAGCGTTTTTCTCATATGATCACCATAAACAAGATTGCTATAAGGTGTAATTAAGTTTTCTGCCTCCCATTATTCTTTTTCAACTATTTTTTATCATTTTTTTTCATGCTCAGCCATGTCTTTTGCATTATTCAGATCCGATTATCTTTTTTATCATGTCTTTTCCTTTCTCAGCCAGATTTTTTGCTTCCTCCATGTTTTTTGACTCTGCAAATATCCTGTAAATAGGCTCTGTACCAGATGGGCGCACGAGCACCCATCCCTTATCAGTACATACCTTTACGCCATCAATAGTGTTTAGTTTGTGTTTCTCTTTTTTCATTAACTCAATAAAAATTTTCATAACCTTTTTCTTTTTTTCTTCAGGACATGGAATCTTTGCTTTATACAAAAAATATGTTGGTACGCTCGCAATCAGCTCTGACAACGGTTTTTTGTTTTTTGCCATGATTTCCAAAACCTTTGCAGCGGCCATGCCTCCATCCCTGCAGTACTGAAAAGACGGAAAAATTAATCCTCCGTTTTCCTCACCACCAAAAACACCTTTTTTCTTCCTCATAACCCTAGCAATGATTGGTGAACCAACTTTTGTGTACTCTACTTCTCCATCATATTTTTTTACAACCTCCTCAACAGATGAAGAAGAACTCACAGCTGTCACAACCAGTCCTCCCTTGTTTTCCTTGACCATTTCACCTGCAAGAAAAGCAAGTGTTTTCTCACCAGGTATGTAGTTTCCTTTTTCATCAACAAAAACAGCACGATCAGCATCACCATCATGCGCTATACCCAAATCAGCACCGACAACCTTTACCGTTTTCACTAACTCCTGAAGGTTCTCAGGTGTTGGCTCAGAATTATGTGATGGAATACCCATAGGCTTGGCATTCAATGCTACAATCTTGCATCCAAGTGATTCAAGAAGGTACGGCGCTGTGAAGCATCCTGCACCGTTCGCGCAGTCCAAAACAACCTTGAACCCTGCTTTCTTTACTGCATTAACATCCACCTGTTTTTGGATAGCATTTATGTATTCC
>JASEEW010000098.1 GCA_030019485.1 Thermoplasmatales archaeon
CTTCTTTCAGTCGTTAAGTTTAAGTATCACATCGTCGTTTCAGAATAGGATGACAACACTTTACGATGTTCCTGCTGAAGCGCTGATGCCAAAGCTGGCAGAGAAATTAAAAGGCAATGAAAATATTAAACCACCGGAATGGGCGTTTTTCGCAAAAACAGGGGTGCACAGGGAGAAGCCCCCTGTAAAAGGAGACTGGTGGTACACAAGAGCCGCAGCTGTATTCAGAAAGGTTTATATTGAGGGCCCAATAGGTGTTTCAAGATTAAGCGCGTTGTTTGGTGGTGCAGAGGACAGAAGAGCAAAACCTGACAGGGCAAGGAAGGGCAGTGGCTCCATTATCAGGCATGTGTTGAAGCAGCTTGAGAGTGCAGGTTTTGTTTCAAATCTTAAGGGAAAAGGCAGGACGGTTTCACCAAGCGGCAGATCTTTTTTGGACAACACAGCCTATGAGGTTATGCAGGAAGTTGTCAAAAGTAAACCAGAACTAAGTAAATACTAGTGGTATGATGGAAGAAGAACTTGAGCAAATAAGAAGGAAGAAGGTGCAGGAGATTCAGATGGCCTACCAGCAGCAGATGGTTGCAGAGGAAAGAAAAAAAGAGGTTGATGCTCAGAAACAGATAATACTTGGACAGATCCTAACCCAAGAGGCTAGGGAAAGACTGGAAAGGGTAAAAATAGCAAAACCAGAACTTGCGGAAAGTGTCGAAAATCAGCTTATAATGCTGCTGCAAAGCGGAAGGCTGGACCAGCAGGTTGATGATGACACATTAAAAATGATTCTTAGAAAAATCGGGAGCAGAAGGGACATAAAAATTGAGAGGCGATAGCATGGCCAGAAACAAACCTTTAGGAAAAAAGTTGCGATTGCTGAAGGCAAAGAAACAGAACAGGCGCGTTCCAGCTTGGATTATGATGAGAACAAACAGACGATTTACCCAGCATCCTAAAAGGCATAGCTGGAGGAGGACAGGACTGAAAAGGTGATTGCATGGCAGAGGAAGAAGAAAGAATCTACACTATACCGTTGAGAACTTCCGCCCCTAGAACGAAGGCGGCATCAAATACCATGAAAACCATTAGAGAATACATCACCAGGCATATGAAACCGGACAAGATATGGATTGACCCTGGTCTTAATGAGTCCATCTGGACCAGAGGAATTCAAAAGCCGCCTGCAAGGGTAAGGGTCAGGGCTGTAAAGTTTGAGGATGGTCTTGTGGAGATTTCACTTTCTGAGCTGGAGGAAAAGGAGAAAACAGAAGAGGAAGAAATTAAGGTAAAAAAAGATGAGATATCTAAGGAGAAAGAAGGAAAAAGGAAAAAATGGAAGAAGACCAAGGTGAATGAGAAAAAAAAGGATGAAGAAAAAACAATAAAGAAAACTGAAAAAACAAAAGAGAATGAAAAAGAAGCAACCAATACTGAGGAAGATAAATAATCTTATTTCTTTTTCACCGAAGGGAATGAAAGCATGCTGAGGAGGATGAATATAAATGGAAATCCCTGTGTGGGTGTGTTTTGTAAGGTGAGTGAGGGAGTTGCTGTCGTCCCCACTAATCTGAGAAAAGAAACTGTTTTGAGTATTGAGGAAGCAATGGATGTAGATGTTTTTGAAACATCTGTTTGCGGTTCATCCTTAATAGGTCCGCTGACAGCGTTTAATTCAAACGGCATGCTTGTGACAGATTCTGTGTATAACTATGAAATGAAAAAGATTGGAGAAAAGATTAATGCGGCTGCGATTTCTGAGAGATTTAATGCTGTTGGCAACAACATTTTGGTAAACGATAAGGCCGCACTTGTTCACCCAGGACTCAGCAAAAAAACCACAAAAACCATAGAGGAGATTCTCGCTGTTGAGGTTATGAAAGGTACAATCGCAGGTTTGAAGACAGTGGGTTCACTTGCTGTAGCAACAAACAAAGGCATACTGTGCCATCCAAAGATAACGGAGGAGGAAATTGAAAAAATAGAAACATTGTTCGGCATACCTGTAAGCATAGGTACTGTAAACTATGGAATGCCGTATATCGGCACAGGTCTGGTTGCAAACACAAAAGGGGGGATAACAGGGGTTAACACCACGGGTGTTGAACTTGGAAGAATTGAGGAAGCATTGTTTTTATAAGTTTTTTCACATTCACTTTTATTCTCATCTTAGAATACTTTTTACTCCGCATTTAGGGCAAATAACCCTGAGTGGTCTTTTCAGTGTTGTTATCTGAATGATGTTTCCACAGTTTGGGCATTTTGCTGTAACAAAAGGAACAGGCTGAGAAACAGGGGGAGGAGCAGGTGGCGGGACACTAACAGGTAAACCTGCTAGCCTCTTTCTTCTAAACAGTAGCAAACACACAACAATAATCACAACTGCTCCAATTATACCTGCACCAGAAATCAGATAAACGGGATTGATTTTTGTTTCCTCTTCAATATCACCCACAGATACTTTATTATAAACATTAACATCAACTGATTGAATAACAGAATAATTCTCTCCATCAAAACATTTTGCATAAATTGTGTGCATTCCATTCACAACATCTTTTGTGTCCCAAGAATAATTCCAGTTAATATTATTTGCAGAAACAATTGGAACATTAAACCAGTCATTATCATCAAACCTTAATTCAACATTGGTTACATTGCCATCTGTATCGAGTGCTGTGCCAGAAATTGTAATTGTATCAGATACCTCTGCATTGTTTTTTGGACTTGCAATTGAAACAGTTGGCGGATTGTTTGGTGGTCTCCAAGCAAGTGCAGCCTTCACAGCTTCATAAGCGTCCACAATACCGTAGCCATAAGACCGATTATATTTACCGCTAAGATCAGAATAATCCGGCGTTCCCTGTTGTTCTGCAGTTTCATGCAAAATTTGTTTAACCACACTAGGAGTTAAGTTGGGATTAGCTTCAAGCATCAATGCCACAACACCTGCAACATGAGGCGCTGCCCAAGAAGTACCATCACCGTATTCGTCCCAATACTCATTTTCAGTATTGTACTTAGCCCCCATTATTAAGCAGGCAGGTGCAACTGTATCAGGTTTAAGTTCGTCATAAGGATTATCATCACCGTCATCAGCCCTTGGACCACGACTTGAAAACTCTGCTATTTTATCGCCATCTCGTATTACCGTGCTCATATCATCAATTCCGCCAACTACAATAACATCATCTGCACTAGCTGGTGGATAGAAACCAGTATTATTTGGTCCATCATTTCCAGCAGCGACCACTACGAGCAATCCTTCTTCCACAGCCTTATTTAGTATTTGAGCCACCCGCTCTTCACCTGCAGAGTTTTCGTACTTCATAAACTCAGCACAAATGTTTATAATATCTATCCCCCAATATTCTGACGGTTGACCTTCCCATGCAGTATCTTTGTGATCAATACACCACTGCACAGCATCAGTAAACCGATTGTCTGGGATATCGGTGTAAAATCCACCTGTGGATACAACTACATCTACTAATTTCGCATTTGGAGCTACTCCCGTGTAATCTAGTTTACCGTCATCATCCTTGTCCGTTGTGCCGCCGGATCCTAATGCTATATGGGCTACTATAGTCCCATGTCCATTAGTATCATCTGGATCATAGCTTCCATCTTCTGGTGGAGGGGGCCATTGAAAGGTGCTAAAAGCAGCTCCTGCTACAAATTTTCCCTTAAGACTTTCATGTTCGTTATCAATCCCAGAATCTAAAAAGGCGATAACTATACCTTTACCTGTAGAATTCAACTCCCATGAGGTATAGGGTGAGTACTCAGTAGATGGTCTTGCCTTAACTGCTCTTACACTAACATCTGTACACGATCCTGTTGGAGTTGAAAGTGACATTAACAAAAAAAGAATTGTTGTTAATATGACAATTTTTGAAGTTTTCATTTTTACCTCGCTCTAAGTATGGTATTGTAGATATTTAGTTATTATGTCCAATCCGAAAGTAATGCTATAAAAAAAAATTAAAAAGAAAAAAGATAAGAGAAGACCTTTCCACTTTTATGTTAACTCATCGGTTAAGGAGGGGTAGGTCTATAGTACCAGAAATCTCATGTTCACCGAGCTTTGCTCCGTAATCTAGCCGATCAAAGATAAAATCGTGGCAGATATCAGTAATCGAGATTATTGCATAGTTTCCCGCAGGCCCTATGACACCCAATGTGTACGTATAAGAACAACCGCATGTTTGCTTATACCAATCGAATATTAGCGTAAAACCGAGTATTTCAATTTCATATGCAGGGCTATACGCCTCTTGCTCAACAGGTAACTCTTTCGTTATAGTATGTTCCTTCCCATCATGGGTTACTGTTATGGCCAAATCAAAAGTGCTGTCACCTTTCTTATCTATCATTGTTACTACAAGATGCTTTCCTTCCTTTGGCTGATGCCATATAGTCTTTATTGCACCATTCTCATGTTGTATCATTTTTATCGTGTCTGGAGAGCCTTTCAAGGTTATTATACATGCACCATTGCTTTCTGTAACTTCTGACTTCTTCGCGGTTGCTACCGGTACTAACAGCATTCCTACCATCGCAAACACGGCTAACATCGCAAATATTTTTCCTTTCATTCTATTCCGCCCCCCTCTGCCTGTTCACAAATCAGTTATGTCCGACAGCGACACAACATCATCTTCACATTATCTTTGTAAACAAAGAAACAATGCTTTACAACAATAAATATGTTTCTATTTGCATCATTTGCTGTTTATTGTAGCAAACGCTTAGATATGGTTTTATTGTTGCCTAATTCTACTTTATTTAAATGTTTGAGGAAATATTTGGAAAATGCATAGGTGTAAGAATATTGGAGGCTTTTTTAAAGAAAGAAAACAGGAGTAAATGGATGAATCTAAGAGAGGTAAGCAGACAATCCAAACTCAACTCTGGAACAGTTTCCAGAAGCATTGATGAACTTGTAAAAAACAAGATAATTTTGGAAGAAAAACCCTCCAACTGGGTAAGAATTTTCAAACTGAATAAAAAGAATAAGAAGGTGCAAATACTCATAGAATTTTATGACAAAATTTTGAATACTGGAAAGTAAAATTCAGTTTCATATACTGAAAAACCATATCTCAGTCTCATTTGGCAGGTCCTCTTTTTCAAAATCCATTTCGTTACCAACCCTGTTTATGTTTATCCCTTTTGCTTTCTTCAGAAAACTTTCAGGTCCCTGAATGGACAGTGACAGCCCCCCGATTCTGTAATGCATTGGTACAGCAACCTTCGGCATTATTTTTTCCATAACATCACAAGCTGTTTTTCCATCTATTGTAAAAGTTCCACCCACCGGCACAAACAGCACATCTACCTTACCGATTTTCTCAAGAGCTTCATCATCAGGAACATGCCCCAAATCCCCAAGATGACAGAAGCTAATGTCATCCAAAACAAATTTGAAAATGATGTTTTCCCCTCTTTTCACCCCCTTTACCTCATCATGATAAGAGGGTATCCCTGTTATCAGCACATCACCAACTTTTTTAACCCTGGAGGTGCTCACAACCTTTACGTTTTCACCTTTCACAATTCTAACACAGTTATGGTCAAAATGATCATGACTTACCAAAACTATATCTGCTTTAACAACAGGTGGCGCAATCCCGATTGATTTCCCATCATGCGGGTCTGTCACAATCGTCTTATCATTGCTTATCTCAAAGCATGCATGTCCATGCCATCTTATCTTCATACTCCTTCCCCCAAAATCGTAAATGCATTCAAGATAAAAAAAGTTTCTATAGGAATGGTAGCGGAGGTAATATATAGAAAACCAAAAATGGGAATGGAGCACATAATTATCCAAAAAATTTTTCATTGAATCCATAATGATTTGGATCACTTTTATATTGGTCACTAACAGGTAGTAACCTCAAAGGTTTTCCTTCAAATAAATATTTGTTTAATGCCTTTATATCGCTTCTAACTCTATAATGATGCCACGGTAAATATTCAAGTATCACATTGCCCTGCCAGTTTAATCCATATAGTTTCTTGACAATTTCTGCACAAAAATCATCGATTGGTAGATGATGCTCTTTTTCACTTTTTGCTGATAAATGAACAGTTTTGATATTCTCCCAGTATTTCTCTATAAGTTGTTTTATAAGTTGATTATCTCGGATATGAGCAGTATCTAATGTCATTGGTATTCCTGCCTCAACAATTTCCATTGGTCTTAGAACTCTATTTTTCCCATTAAAAGTTTCTACTGAAAAACTACAAGTTTTGTTGGATAGTTTTTTAAGATTTTCAATCGCTTTTACTTGGTATAGATATCGTGGTTTTTTAACATGGTTAGGATGAACGGTTATGCATCCAACACCAAGTTCTTTAGCAATTTTCAAAGTTTTTTTGCCCCAGACTAAGAACAAATCATCAGTAATTTTTCCTTGTGTTGCATGTATTGTGATAATGGATATGTTGCTGTTTTTGAAGAAAGATAGGATGGCGCTAACCCTGTTTTCTACAGGTAACCACAACTCACGATATTTCCATGGAAGTGCTAATTCAATTGGAAAATCTATTCCTTTAAAATGTTTTTCAAGGTCTTCTATTCTATCGAAACTCACTCTTCCGCCGATTTTCATGCCCATATTGTATTATCACCCCTATTTTACGGAAAGGATTTTTTAACTTATTTACTGGACTTTTGCGTTTTGCTAACTAGCCTCCCGCTTTCCCATGGTTGATTTATATGGGCAAAGCAAACTGTC
>JASEEW010000099.1 GCA_030019485.1 Thermoplasmatales archaeon
CAGGATTCATAGGGGGAGGTTTGGGGCATTTGAAGAGTTTATTGATTGGTATAATCATCGGCCTCATGGTAGTCTTAATTTAAGAAGAGCGGAGACACCAGAGATGGCGTTTTGGAGGAAAATGCCGGAGGAGTATTACTATGGGGTGGCTATTAAATCTTTAGGGTGGTAAAAGCATGAAAATAGGTAACTATTTAAAAGAGGAAATAATTACAGGAAAAGACATCAACATCACCGTATCTTACATCCTTGCTATTGCTGTCTTTGATAATGTACATGATTGCACTCACAGTTGCAGGATTAGATATGGAGCTTATTATCACACAATATTTTCCCTCTGAATATGTTACAACTGCGTGTGCAGTTGGTGTTTCCTTTTCCTTGCCGCCACCCCATTCTATGCATCCTGCAGAAACAATTAAACACAGTATAATTATCGGCAGTAAATACTTCCTCATACTCTCACCATGTTATATTATGAACTACATTGTATAAATAACTATCTTTTTTTATGGAGAAACTTTTAATAATGATTGACGTTATTACCCTATGTTATGAAACTACCTTCAGTGGTTAAGATATATTGTCCCTACTGCAAAACCCATACTGAGCATGAGGTAGAAAAAGTAAAAAAAAGAAAAGCATCCGAGTTGAAGCAGGGTCAGAGGAGATTCAGAAGGGTGATGGCTGGCTACAGGGGTTTTCCAAGGGCGAAGCCTGAGGGAAGGGAGAAGCCGACAAGGAGGATTGCACTCAGGTTCAGATGCAAAAAATGCAAAAAGGCGCATCAGAGGCCGGGCAGGAGGGCAAAAAGGTTCGAGTTGGTTGGTGGATGAAATGACAGGCAGGTTTATAAAAACAAAATGTCAGGACTGCGGAAACGAGCAGGTATCGTTCAGCAAGCCTGCTACTGCTGTCAGGTGCTCTGTTTGCGGTGCCACGCTGGCTGTGCCAAAAGGCGGTAAGGCTGAGCTGAAAGGAAAGGTTGTTGAGGTTTTATAATGAGGCCATCTGAGTTGCCAGATGCTGGTGAGCTTGTTATAGGTACTGTCAAAAAAGTGAAGGATTTTGGTGTGACTGTAGCCCTGGATGAATACCCTGACATGGAGGGTTTCATTCACATAGCAGAGGTGGCATCTGGGTGGGTAAAATACATCAGGGATTATATAAGGGAGGGGCAGAAGGTTGTATGCAAGGTTATCAGGGTTGAGTCCGGAAAAGGCGTTGTAAACCTTTCCCTGAAGCAGGTGAACGAGCATCAGAGAAGGGAGAAAATCCAGGAATGGAAGAATGAAACAAAGGGCGAAAAATTATTTGAGATATTAGCGAACAGGATGAATAAGGACATGAAGGAATGCTATGAGGCCTTTGGCTACAAATTGATTAAAAAATACGACTCCCTGTATTCTGCATTTGAGAAAGCATCCGCAGATCAAATCACACTGGAGGAAAACGGGTTCACAGGGGAGTGGGTAAAACATTTTATAGAGGTGGCAAAAGAAAATATTGTGCCCCCCTCTGTGGGGATTACAGGACTACTGGAGATTACCTGCCCCCTGCCTGATGGGGTGAAGCATATAAAAGAGGCACTGTCAAAAGCAGAGCTCTCAAAGGATGTTGTTGTTAGGTATGTCGGCGCTCCAATGTACAGAATAACCGTAAAATCCTCTGACTATAAAAATGCTGAGGGTATTTTGAAAAAGGCGGTGGAAAGGGCGATTACATATATTAGGGAGCATAATGGTAAGGGGGAGTTTCACAGGAAGTGAAAAAATGGGAACACTGATGAGGAAATGTGAAAAATGCAGTGAATACACGCTGAAGGATGTTTGCAAAAAATGTGGTGCAAAAACAGTTGTTCCTGTACCATCCCGTTTTTCACCAGAGGACAGATATGGTAAATACAGAAGAATGCTGAAGAGGTGCACCTATGGATAATGTGCTGGTAAAATATATTAAAGAGCCGAAGCCCGTGAATCCTGTGCTTATTGAGGGTCTGCCTGGTGTCGGGAATGTTGGAAAACTTGCAGCAGACCATCTGATTGATGAAACAGGTGCTGAAAAAATTGCTGAAATATACTCAAAGCATTTCCCACCCCAGGTGGTTGTTGAGGATAATGGTGTGATAAAGCAGGTAAACAATGAGTTATACTATTTAAAAAAGCCTGAGAGTATTATACTTGCAGGCGACTATCAGGGACTTACCCCCGAGGGTCAGTATGAACTTGCAGATGTTGTTTTGAGCATAGCAGAAAAATTTGCTGTGAAAAAGATTTTTACTTTGGGCGGCTACGGGCTTGGAAGAATGATTAAAAGGCACAGGGTTCTTGGTGCAGCAACAAACGAGGAGCTTGTAAAAGAGATGAAAAAATATGGTGTTGTGTTTCCAAAGGGTGAGCCTGGAAGCGGAATCATAGGCGCGAGTGGTCTGCTGCTTGGTATGGGAATGCTCAGGGGCATGGACGGGGTCTGCCTCATGGGTGAGACATCAGGTTATTTTGTTGACCCTAAGGCTGCAAGGGCAGTGCTTGAGATACTGACAAGGATTCTAGGAATAAAAATTGATTTTTCAAAGCTGGATGAAAAAGCTGCTGCGATTGAAAGAATTGCATTAAGGATGAAGGAGATGGAGAAACAGGAAATAAAAAGGAAAAGGGAAGACTTGGGGTACATTGGATAAAGAGAAAAAGAAAATGGTGGAGGGGTTGCTGAAGGCAACCCCTCAATTCTCTTTCTTTCCGCCAGCCCGAAGAAAAACATTTGTTTTTCTGAGGCAAACAGGAAAACAGGTGTTTTCCTGTGAGGTTTTCTTTCTCTTGTAAAGAGATGCGACGGAAAACGCCAAAGGCGTTTTCCTAGCAACGTATGGAATTGCCTTTGGCAATTCCAGAGTAAGAAAGGGCTGTGAGCGAAATTTTTATAAGGCAGTAACTGGTTATCAGACCTGTGATATCTATGAAGGAAATAAAAAGTCTGTGGGTTGTGCCGATAGTGATTCTTATAATCGGGTTGATAGCCCTGGGTTATGGGCTGGTAAAAATGTGCACACTAGGAGGAGGCGTTGGCCACATTGCAGGCTCAGTTATATTTGGAGTAATTATAGTGCTCATCGTTCTGCTCACAACATTTGTAGAGCTAAAAGCTGTCAAACCTGCTGGGGAACCATCTGAGATTGCTGAGGAAGCAGCAAAGGAAGAGGTCGCAGAGGAAGAAGAGGAAAGGCTAGCTGAGGAAAAAATAGAGGAAGTCCTGAAAGAAGAAGAACATGCCGAGGAAAAAATAGAAGCGCCGGAAGAGACCGCTGAAGAAGAGGTTGCTGAAGAAGAAAAAATTGAAGAGGAAGCTGAGGAGGACATGGTTGTATGCGGCGGCTGCGGCGCTCTGGTTCCAGCATCAAGCAAGAAATGCCCAAACTGCGGTGCAGAGTTTGAAGAGTGAAACTATTTTATAATGGCAAAAGGTTAAAGCATAGGCTTGCCTATCCCCTGATTCAAGGTGATATTGTTGGAGTACACAAGATTTGAGAAAGCCGCAATCATAGGCACAAGGGCATTGCAGATTGCCCTAGGCGCACCTGTACTGATAAAAATACCAAAAAACGTTATAGATCCTCTCAAGATTGCAATGCTTGAGTTTGAAAAAAACATTATACCCATTACTGTGAAAAGAGGAGAAACATGACAATAATTGAGGATTTATTCATTAGAAAAATCATTGACAGCAGGGGCTGCCCTACTGTGGAGGTAGATGTTTTTACAACCACTGGTTTTGGAAGAGCTGCTGCTCCAAGTGGTGCATCTGTTGGCACATATGAGGCCACAGCGTTTCCAAAAAATGGTGTTGACTCCGCTATTAACTTTTTCAAAAAATCAGTAGCTCCAAAACTTGTCGGCAAGAACGCATCTAACCAGAGGGATGTTGATGCTACCCTGCATGAGATTGACGGCACTGAAAAATTCTCAAAAATTGGTGGGAATGTTGCTGTTGCATTATCCATCGCCTGCGCTAAAGCATCCGCAGACGCGTTTTGTCTTCCACTGTACAAGTACCTGGGTGGGAGTTTTGCATCAAAATTACCAAAACCACTTGGCAATGTACTGGGTGGTGGGAAGCACGCAATCGGTGGACCTGACATTCAGGAATTTCTTGTAACAACGTTTGCACCCATAAAGGAAGCAGTGTTTGGTAATGCAGAGGTTCATAAAAAGGTGAAAGAGGAATTAAAGCATCGTTTCCCAGGAGCGGCTATTGGAAGGGGGGATGAGGGTGCATGGGTTGCGCATCTTGGTAATGAGGAGGCGCTTGATGTTGTCTCATATGCCTGCAAAACTGTGTCTGAGAGAACGGGTTTTGAAATAAAGCCGTCGTTGGATTTTGCTGCATCAGAGTTTTACAAGAATGGAAAATACAGGTACAAGGATAAAACACTTGGGCCTGAGGAGCAGATAAATTTTGTTGCAGAGCTTGTTGATAAATATGGTTTGTATCTTGTTGAGGACCCTTTGAATGAAAATGATTTTGAGGGCTTTGCTAAACTCACTGAAATGATTGGTGACAGATGCATTGTTGTAGGGGATGACCTTTTTGTGACAAACAAAAAAAGATTAGAAAAAGGCATCAAGATGGGTGCATGCAACAGCATATTAATCAAGCCGAACCAGATTGGGACATTAACAGACATGTTTGAGACAGTATCACTTGCTCAAAGCAACAGGTACATACCGGTTATGTCTCACAGAAGTGGGGAAACAACCGATGATGTGATAGCGCATCTGGCAGTAGCATTTGGCTGCCCGATTATAAAGACAGGTGTTGTTGGCGGCGAAAGAACAGCAAAACTCAACGAACTAATAAGGATAGGTGAGAAGAATGGATGAACTGTTAATACCTGAGGATGAGTATAGAACATCAGGCGTTCATATAGGAACACAGCAGAAAAGTGCGGACATGAAACCATTTATATTCAAGGTGAGAACAGACGGGCTTTATGTTTTGGACATAAAAAAAACAGATGAGAGGATAAGACATGCTGCCAGGTTCCTGACAGGGTTTGATGCTTCCAAAGTTCTCATTGTTGCCGCACGCCAGTATGCCCAGAAACCTGCGAAATTGTTTGCGAAAAATGTAGGCGTGAAAGCTGTTGCAGGAAGGTTTGTGCCAGGGATGCTCACAAACCCAATTCTGCCAGATTATTTTGAGCCTGATGTTCTCTTCGTGACAGACCCTGCAGTAGATATTCAGGCTTTGAGAGAGGCGGTAAGCATAGGCATACCAGTTATGGGAATCTGTGATGTGAACAACGAAACCAGGAATGTGGATTTTGTGATACCAGCAAACAACAAGGGCAGACGATCGTTGGCTGTTGTTTACTGGCTGCTCACAAGGGAGACCCTGAAGGAGAAAGGCTCCATTAAAAGCAATGATGAGTTTACCCTGAAGATTGAGGATTTTGAGGCTGAACTATGAGGTATCCTGCTGTCGCCGGTACTTTTTATCCTGGAAACGAAAAAGACCTAAGAAGACAGATTGAGGAATGTTTTAATCACAGATTAGGGCCTGGGAAGATACCGGTTTATAAAAAAGGTGACAGAAACATAAAGGGCGCGGTTGTCCCCCATGCAGGCTATGTTTACTCAGGTCCTATAGCAGCCCATGTTTACTCTGCGCTGGCAGATGATGGATTCCCTGAAACATTCATTATCATAGGACCAAACCATACTGGCTATGGTTCTGGTGTTGCACTCACAACAGAATCTTTTAACACCCCTCTCGGCGATGCGGATGTGAATAAAGACCTGGCAAAGGATTTGCTGGATACGATTATTGACATTGACATTAACGCGCACAGGTATGAGCATTCCATAGAGGTGCAGCTCCCATTCCTGCAGTACATAAAAAAGGATTTCAGTTTTGTTCCAGTGTGCATGGGCATGCAGGATTACAAAACCGCAAAAGAGGTCGGCAGTGTAATAAAGGATGTAATAAAGGGAAGGGATGTTGCCGTCATAGCATCTTCTGATTTCACGCATTATGAACCAAAAGCAACTGCGAACAAAAAGGATAAGATGGCAATAGATGCTATTCTTGAACTTGATTCTAAAAAACTGTTTGAGGCGGTTAAACAGAACAATATAACAATGTGTGGATATGGGCCTGTAATAAGCATGCTGGAGGCTGTTAATGGGAAAAAAGCAGCATTGTTAAAATATGCCACATCTGGCGACATTCAGCCTATGAATGATGTTGTAGGCTACGCTGGAATCATTGTAAAATAAAAATAAAATATAAAAAGAACAGGGGTTACAGTGTTCTCTTTTCGCCCCTTGTTTTGAAGTACCTGTAGAATATCCAGAACAGTGAAAGCGCTGCTATAACTATACTTGTGAATAATGCACCTAGCGCCCATCCCTGCCTGTCGTATGCTGCCTGCTCAGTATTACCCATGGCTATGCTGCCTGTCCACCAACCATACAGGTATAGGTCATACCCTATCAGGCATATCCCTGCTATAAGTATGAGGAACACTACAACATCCAGGTATCCTGATATTTTATCCCATTTCCTCTTGTCAACTAACATCCCAGGCATAGTTTCACCAATACAGTATTATTCTCAGCATATATATATCTTACTAAACTCTGGGCGTTGTCCGAAAAGGTAAAGAGGGAGTAATCCCATTTCCTACATAGGATGGGA
>JASEEW010000100.1 GCA_030019485.1 Thermoplasmatales archaeon
TTCGCAAATGGTCATTTATGCCTTTTTCCAACACGCACCAAAAAATGCAAAAACATATATTCTTTCTACATCCTTTCATGTTTCGGTGAGTTTTTGTTCTCAAAAGAAGAAGGTATGGCTGCGGTAAAAATCGCAAGAAATGTCATAGAAAAATATGTTAAAAATGAAGAAGTAACGATAAAGGATTATCCTGAAAATTTCACAAAAAAATCAGGTGTTTTTGTCACAATAAACACATACCCAAAAAAGGAATTAAGGGGATGCATAGGATACCCTGAGCCTGTTATGAGGTTGATTGATGCAGTAATTGATTCAGCAAAAAATGCGTGCAGGGACCCGCGATTCCCGCCCTTGAAGGAAGATGAATTAAGCAATGTTGTTATTGAGGTCAGTCTGCTCACCCCACCTGAGCTGATAAAAATAGGTAATCCAAAAAACTATCCTGAAAAAATAAAAATAGGCAGGGATGGTCTGATAGCGGAATCAGGTTTTTACAGAGGTCTTCTTCTCCCCCAGGTTCCTGTTGAATGGGAATGGGACAAAGAAACATTTCTATCCCATACATGCATGAAGGCAGGGCTCACACCTGATGCATGGCTTGATAAAAGAACAAAAATATATTCATTTCAGGCGCAGATATTCTCAGAGGAAACGCCAAAGGGGAAGGTAAAGGAGAGAGAGTTGTGATTAGTAGTTAGGGGTTAGGGGCTAGGGATTAGGGAAATGTTCCCTGACTACTGACCCCTATCTCCTTTTACGCACCTTAAACCTTAAACCTTTATAATCCTATTCAGTTATGATGGATTTAGTTGTAGAAGGAAACCTTTACCTGAAAGGCGAGATAATAAAGGGCTGTGTTGGAATTGAGGATGGAAAAATAAAAGCAGTTAAGAAGATCCTTAAAGGAGACGAGAAACTTGATTTTGGTGAAAAACTGATAATGCCTGCTGGTGTTGATGCGCATGTTCATTTCAGGGACCCTGGATTCACATATAAGGAGGATTTCAGCACCGGCTCCATGTCTGCTGCTTTTGGTGGAATATCCTGTGTTCTTGACATGCCGAACACAAAACCAAAGGTGAATACTGCAAATGTTTTTAAAGAAAAACTGGGCATAGCAAAAGGAAAATCTTATGTTGACTTTGGTTTGTATGCTGATGGTAACAGTGATGAAATTGAGAATTTAGGGAAAATCTGCACTGGTTTCAAGATTTATTCATATGAAATGGATGATAATTTGCTGGAAAAAAAATTAAATGAGATAGAAAAAACAGGGAAAACAGTGGCTGTTCATGGTGAGGATAAAAATTTTTTTAGGGAAATGAAAACCTCAAACCTTTCTGATTATCTGCATTCAAGGCCAAACGAGGCGGAGGAAAAAATGATTCAGAAAATTGTTTCAATGAACAAAAAAAATGTTCATATCTGTCATATCTCAGCAAAGGAATCAATCAATATTTTAAAAAACAACGGTGTTACTTCTGAGGTCACACCCCATCATCTTTTACTGAATATTGATTCTGATTTAGGTCCAAAAGGAAAGGTGAACCCACCGCTCAGAACTGAAAAGGATAATGAGGCATTATGGGATGCGCTGAGAAATGGAACAATAGACATTGTTGCATCTGACCATGCGCCGCACACCCTGGAGGAAAAACAGGAGTTTGATGATGCATCACCCGGTGTTCCAGGTGTTGAAACAACCCTGCCAATAATGATGTATTTTACGAAAAATGAAAAAATATCTTTGAGCAGGGTTGTGAATGCAGTTTGTGAAAAGCCAAGTGAAATCTTTGGTTTGAACAAAGGAAAAATAAAAGAGGGTTCTGATGCTGATTTGATTGTTTTTGATTTGAAGAATGAGAAAAAAATCAGTGCCAATATGCTTCATTCAAAATGCGGCTGGACACCTTTTGAAAACTTCCATGGAGTATTCCCTGTTTGCACAATAATAAGAGGAGAAATTGTTGTTGAAAACAATGAAATCATGGTTAATCCTGGGTTTGGGAAGTTTGCAGGTGAAAAATATGCTTGAAATACTTCCCAGGTGGCTTGTTATACTTTTGATTTCAATGCTGCCTATTGTTGAGTTAAGGGGTGCAATACCAGTAGCGCTGGGCGCCTATGACATGAATCCCTGGATTGTTTTTCCGCTTGCGGTTATTGGAAACATGCTCCCTGTACCGTTTATTCTGCTGTTTTTCGGGTATGCGGAAAAATATTTGAGGAAATACAAAAGATTTGACAGGTTTTTCAACAGACTTTTTGAGAAAACAAGGAAAAGAGCAAATGAAAAAATAAAAAGATATGAAACAATTGGGCTGCTTGTTTTTGTTGCAGTACCATTACCATTCACAGGTGCATGGACCGGGTCGCTCATTGCCTATTTATTTGGCCTAAAATTCTGGAAATCTGTTTTTGTAATATTCATGGGTGTTATTGTTGCTGGTTTTATTGTTACCGCTGTGTGCATCACAGGGAAG
The DNA here is from genome assembly GCA_030019485.1 of Thermoplasmatales archaeon. GTDB lineage: Archaea > Thermoplasmatota > JASEFT01 > JASEFT01 > JAUWIS01 > JASEEW01. Next base: position 2,484 of record JASEEW010000100.1, read on the forward strand.
GCTGTCTGGCTACTTCTCTAAAAATCAACTAAACCCTTTTCGCAGCCAGTTTTATATCCTCAGCGCTTACTGTTTCCCTTCCAGCGTACTCGCAAAGTTTCACTGCCTCAGAAGCAACCTTTCCTGCATACTCCTCAAGCAGGGATGCAAGATATTTTTTTGCATCTGATGACATTCTTTCTGCGCCAGCGCTCTTGATAATTCTTCCAACAGGTGCCAATGAAAGCTCCATTTTTTTCACCAAGTTTGTATTGACTGCTGGGGTAATAAATGTTTTTGATTAATAAAACTTAAAATACCCAAGACACATGCAGTATTATGGTTGAACTAAAAAAACTCAGATTCGGCTCTGAACTTATTAAGCGTGGTTTTGCAAAGATGCAGAAGGGCGGTGTAATCATGGATGTTGTTGATGCAAAGCAGGCGAGGATTGCTGAGAACGCTGGTGCGGTTGCTGTGATGGCGCTTGAAAGGGTACCTGCTGACATAAGAAAAGAAGGCGGCGTTGCCAGGATGGCTGACCCATTAAAAGTAAAAGAAATCATGCGCAGTGTTTCCATACCTGTTATGGCTAAATGCAGGATCGGGCATTTTGCTGAGGCGCAGGTTCTTGAATCACTCGGTGTTGACATGGTTGATGAATCAGAGGTTCTCACGCCTGCTGACCCATTCAGGCATGTTGACAAGAAAAAATTCAGGGTTCCTTTTGTTTGCGGTGCACGCAATCTTGGAGAGGCACTGAGGAGAATCCATGAGGGTGCTGCTATGATTAGAACAAAAGGTGAGGCAGGCACAGGGAATGTTGTTGAGGCTGTGAGGCATCAGAGAACAATGGTTAGTGAGATTGAAAATTTGAAGAAAATGAATGAGAAAAAACTGAAAAAAATTGCAAGGGAGTACATGGTTCCTGTTTCTCTTGTTAAAGAGGTAAAAAAGATGCAAAGATTACCTGTTGTAAACTTTGCTGCTGGGGGCATTGCAACACCTGCTGATGCTTCTCTCATGATGCAGCTTGGAAGTGATGGTGTCTTTGTAGGCTCAGGGATATTCAAATCCAGTAATCCTGAGAAAAGGGCAAAGGCGATTGTTGACGCGGTTGCTCATTTCAATGACCCAAAAATTATCGGGAAAGTTTCTTCTGGTCTTGGTGAAGCAATGAAAGGTCTTGAGATAGAAAAACTTGATAAAAAACTGCAGGAGAGGGGAGTGTAGAATGTATAGTGGTTAGTAGCCAGTATCTAGGGGTCAGGGTATTGTTTCCCTAACCCCTGACTACTAGCCCCTAACTACTCATCAATAACATTCATCACAAGACCTGTAATTTGCTTTGGGTAGAAGTATGTTGATTTCTGGGGCATGTTTTCATTGGTTTCTGATACTGATTTAAGCTCATCAAGTGTTGTTGCATTCAAAAAAAGTGAAAGTTGATACTTTCCTTCATCAACAAGTTTTACTGCCTCATCCTCATCCCTTGTGTATTTTACATGCTTTTCCACATCAGTTATGCCAAGGATTTTCTCTATGATAAGGGTATGCAGTATTGAGACATCAAGTTTGCGCAGTACCTCTGAGCCTACACCAAACTGGTTTATGACACTGATGTCTTTTAATGTGAGCAGGTAGCATTTTTTGTCATGATAAAGCGCAAACACCTTTTTATTTTTCTTTTCTTTCAGCATGTCCACAATTTTTTCATTGTATGGAAAGTACTTTCCATACACTCGAAAACTTTTCTTTAATTTCTTTGAAAAAGTTTTCTCGGGCAGGGTTATTTTTTCAACATCAAAAAACCCTTTTAATTTCTCTAATGTTTCATCAATATTCAGCTCTGGAATATTGTATATCAGCCTGTGGGTTGGCAGGATGCTGAGGCGCTCATCCATGTTGTTGAACTGAACCATCATATAATTGAAAAGTTCGTTTCCTTTGAAACCGGGATGTTTTTCCCTCATGTAGTTTCTGTAGTTCAATGCTGTCTCATATCTGTGATGGCCGTCTGCTATGAACAGGGGTTTTTGCTTCATTTTTTTTACTATTTCATCAATATCAGCCCTGCAGGTTACTGTCCAAAGCCTGTGCACAACATCATTGTACTTTGCCTCATAATCAGGTTTTCCTTTTGAGTTTCTATCAAGAATTTCATCAATTTTTTTTTCAGGGTCAGAGTACAAGAGAAATATCTGGTCAAAGTTTGCATTGCAGGTTTTCATGAGTTTTAATCTGTCTTCCTTTGGTTTTGAAAGTGTTTTCTCATGCCTTTTCACTTTCCCTGTTTCGTACCCTTCAAGTTTAAGCAGTGCTATGAATCCCCTCATTTTTTTATTTTTACCATTTATTGTATAATCCTCCTCATAAACATACATGGAGGGTTTATCTGTTCTTACAAGGATTTTATCATCAATCCATCTATGAAAAAAATCTGCTGCCCTTGTGTACCTGCTGTTATTCTCTGTGTCATCTGGATATTCTTTCCCTAAAATGAGCCTTACTATGTTGTACTCACTTTTTTTGTAGAGTCCCTCCTGCTCCTCCTTTGATATTATATCATAAGGGGGGGCAACAACCATGTTTACATCAACCTTTTCCTTGTTGTATGTAATCCCTTTAAAAGGCGCTATATCAACCATACTTTCACCATGATTATTGTGTATGTGCTTCCTGGAATTCTTTTAAAAACTCTGCTACTTCTTCAGCTGCTTCAACAGGGACTGCATTGTAGAGTGATATTCTCATTCCACCAACCGACCTGTGACCTTTGATTCCAACAAAACATTTCCCTTTTGCCTGATTAATGCATTCAGCCTCAAGCTCCTCCGAGGGTAATCTGAACGTAACATTCATGTTTGATCTAGAGTTAGGTTCAGCATGCCCTTTGTAAAAACCATTGCTTTTATCAATGAGCCCATAAACAATGGATGATTTCTTCTTGTTTCTTTTCTCAATTTCATTTAAACCGCCAATGGATTTTATCCATTCCAGCACGAGTTTGCACACATATATGCTGAAGCAGGGTGGTGTGTTAAAAAGCGAGTTTTTTTCTGCATGCGTTTTATAACTAATCATTGTCGGAAGAGCCTTACCCCTGTTAATAAGGTCTTCCCTGATGAGCACAGCAGTCACCCCTGCTGGACCAAGGTTCTTCTGCGCGCTTGCATAGAGCACACCAAATTTTTTAATATCCACAGGCCTGCTTAAGAAGTCCGAGCACATGTCACTCACAAGCGGGGCATCTCCTATAGCAGGATAGTTCTGCCACTGCGTCCCATAAATTGTGTTGTTTGAAGTAATATGGGCATAAGATATATTATCATTAAAGCTAACGTTTGATGGTATGTAGGAGAAGTTTTTGTCTTCAGAGGAGGCTACCACGTTAACATCGCCGTAAAACTTTGCTTCCTTTATTGCTTTCTTTGACCAGGAGCCTGTGTTCACATACTCAGCAGGCTTGCCTTCCAGCATGAGATTTGCTGGGACCATATAAAACTGTGTGGAGGAGCCGCCCTGAAGCCAAAGCACTTTGTATTCATCAGGGATATTGTAAATTTTTCTCATAAGTTCGTTTGCATCATTTATAACATTCTCGAATTCCTTTGACCTGTGGGAGATTTCAAGAATAGACATCCCTGTTCCATGGTAATCCAAAAGTTCTTCTTTCACTTTTTCCAAGACAGGCAGAGGCAGTGCAGCTGGTCCTGGATTGAAATTGTATGCGCGTTTAACCATTTTATCACCAAAAGCAGAATGCCATTACCTGAATTTAAGGTTTAAGGTGCGTATGAGTAGTTAGGGATTAGAGATTAGGGATACTGATTAGGGCATTTTTCATCCATCTGGCATACCATCATCAGTATCCGTGAAATCTGAAAGGAAACCATAAATCACACTTATGCTGACATTTAGATTTGTGCTTGGTTTTGGGTCAACCAGAACAATCTTGTACATCAAATTTTTTCCAGAGTATTCAAAGTTATAGTTTGCTCCCTGCTCAATCTCCTGCCAATTAAACAGACCATCATTATTGTTGTTAAATGGGTTCATCCCAAAACCATCACCAGCAAACAGCATAGAGGAAGGATAATCATCACAAAAAAGATTAGGATGAATAGAATGGTTATGGTTGTTTGAAAAAGAAATACTGGGATTTAGGTAATCCTCATAAAATATCTGAATATTTGTCTTTTCCCTCCT
>JASEEW010000101.1 GCA_030019485.1 Thermoplasmatales archaeon
TGACGGCTATGATGATGTTATCGTTGGCGCATACAAACATAATACCACAAATATTGATGCTGGGAAAGCATACTTGTATCTTGGCTCAGCATCAGGTTTATCAACAACACCTGTTTGGAATTCTTCTGGGGATGACCAGGCATATGCTTATTATGGTTATTCAGTTGCGTGTGCAGGGGATGTAAACAACGATAGTCATGATGATGTTATTGTTGGTGCATACAAATATAGCACAGCAAACGCGAGTGCTGGAAAAGCGTTTTTGTATCTTGGTTCTGTTTCTGGTCTCTCAAACACACCAATATGGAATTCTTCGGGAGATGATCAATTAGATGCATACTATGGTTATTCGGTTGCGTCTGCTGGTGATGTAAACAACGATGGTTATGATGACATAATAATTGGTGCATATGGGTATGATACAGAAAAAAATACTAATGCAGGCAAAGCATATCTGTACTTTGGCTCTTCAACAGGTCTTGGTAATACAGCAAACTGGACCAACTCAAGTGATGACCAACTCTCAGCATGGTACGGCAACTCTGTAGCATGTGCCGGGGATGTGAACAATGACAGTTATGATGATGTTATTATCGGTGCATACAGATACGATGCAACAAAATCAGATGCAGGGAAAGCATACCTATATCTTGGCTCAGCATCAGGATTATCGCCTGCTTGGAATTCTTCTGGGGATGACCAATCAGACGCATACTATGGATATTCAGTTGCGTCTGCTGGTGATGTAAACAACGATGGTTATGATGACATAATAATTGGTGCATATGGATATGATACAGAAAAAAATACTAATGCAGGCAAGGTATATCTATATTTTGGTTCTTCATCCCCTGATAATGTATCAGACTGGAACAGCTCAGGCGGTGAATACTTTGAGCAAGCCTCAGCATGGTACGGTTGCTCAGTAGCATCTGCAGGCGATGTAAACAACGATAGTTACGATGATGTTATCGTGGGTGCATACAAATACAATACGACCACAAATATTGATGCAGGTAAAGCATACTTGTATCTTGGTTCAGCATCGGGGTTATCAACAACCCCTGCCTGGAATTCCTCTGGAGATGACCAAGCAGATGCATGGTATGGTTGCTCAGTAGCATCTGCTGGTGATGTGAACAATGACGGCTATGATGATGTTATCGTTGGCGCATACAAACATAATACCACAAATATTGATGCTGGGAAAGCCTATCTTTACAATGGTACAAACACAAAACCACGCACTTATGGTGTATGTGTTGAAGGATACGAAGCAGACACACCAAATATTCTCAACATAACAAGCCATTTTCCTATGATCAGCTGGAAATATTCTGATGAGGAGGGGAGCCCTCAAACAAACTATAACTGTTCAGTATGGACAGGCGCAGGAGGTACAGGTGTATTAATGGGCTACATCAATACTACAGGTAACTCATCATCCTGTGCATATTCAGGAGCAGTGTTAGAACACAATACTGACTACTACGCACGAGTTCAAACCAAAGACAATGATAAATGGAGTGACTGGAATGAAACAAAGTTTCATACAAATTTCTCTGCTACATTTTCATTTACACTCAGTATAGGGTGGAATTTCATTTCCCTCCCTGTTGAAAATGAAACTATTTCAAATGCGCAGGCCCTTGCATCTCTTATCGGCTTGAACTGTACCGCAGTTGCCAGATGGGATAATACTTCAGACAGGTTTGTAACCCACCCAGCAGGCACAAATATCAGTAATTTTAGTGTAGAGGTGGGGATAGGCTATTTTGTGTATGTTAATGGAGATTCTGCGTTCAGCATTTCAGGAAAGACAATATCAAGCAAAAGCATAACTCTGAAAGAAGGATGGAATTCTGCAGGCAGGTTCAATGCAACAGAAACAAACGCAAGTGCACTTGGAAACAGCATTGATAACTGCACCCATGTAGCAATGTGGAATAATACATTCCAACAGTTTGCCACCTATAAGGTTGGCTCAGGTGTCAACAACTTCAATGTAGAGCAGGGAATGGGGTATTTTGTATATGTAACAAAGGGAAGTGTTTGGATTAATCAGTAACAACTTTTTTAATTACAAAAGACGTTACCCTAATCATGTTTAAAACAAACAAGGACATGCCGCCATGTGCAATGTCATTGGCTGATATGAGTCATAATAAAACCGGTTCATGGAGGACTTTCAAGCCTGTTCTTGATGAAAACAAGTGTATTAAATGCTTTATTTGCTGGAAGTTCTGCCCTGAAAACAGTATAGACATTGAGAATGACATGCCGAAAATCAATTATGATTACTGCAAAGGATGCGGAATATGCTCTAATGAATGCCCAAAGAAATGTATAGAAATGGTGGAAGAATGAGAGTAGTAGTTAGGGATCAGGGATTAGTAGTTAGGGCAATAAATCTTTCCCTAACCCCTATCCTTTGGAAAAACTATTTGGTTTTCCCAAGGATGTTAGGAATTTGTAGGAACAAATTCCGTAACATCTACTATCCCCTAACTCCCGAACAGAGGGTGGAAACATGAAAAAGGTGGTCACAGGCAATTACGCAGCAAGTTATGGTGCGAAAGTCTCCAGGGCAGAGGTTGTGGCAGCATATCCTATAACACCACAGACCCAGATTGTGGAAAAGATTGCAAGTTTTGTAGCAAACAATGAAATGGATGCGGAATACATAAAAGTGGAGTCTGAGCATTCTGCTATGGCTGCATGCGTGGGTGCCAGCGCAGCAGGCTGCAGGGCGTACACTGCAACATCTGCCCAGGGACTTGCGTTGATGCATGAGATGCTTCACTGGGCTGCAAATGCAAGGTTGCCTGTTGTGATGGCAAATGTGAACAGGGCAATGGGGCCCCCATGGACTGTCTGGACTGACCAGAACGACAGCCTGTCTCAAAGGGACACAGGCTGGCTTCAGTTTTACTGTGAAAACAGTCAGGAGGTTTTTGACACAACAATCCAGGCATATAAGATATGTGAAAAAATTGGTCTTCCAGGAATGCTTGTTCTGGATGCATTCATTCTCTCACACACATCCGAGCCTGTTGAAATATATGACCAGGACAGGATTGACAAATTTTTACCAAAATATAATCCAAGATACAAACTTGAGCCTTCTGAAACACATGCGTTTGGCGGGCTGACAACACCTGAATGGTACTATGAGCTGCGATATAAAATACAATCAGCAATGGATGAAGGATTAAAAGAAATTGAATCTGTAGGTAAAGACTTTGGAAAAATGTTTGGGAGAAAATACGGTTTGATTGAAAAATACAGATGTGATGATATTGATACGTTGCTTGTTATGTCAGGCTCAACAGCATCCACAGGTAAAGAGGTAATAGACAGGTTAAGGGATAATGGTGAAAGAATTGGGCTTGCAAGGATGAGGGTTTTCAGACCATTTCCAAAACAGGAAATGAGGAAATTGGCAGAAGATGTGAACAAAATCATTGTTATTGATAGAAACATTTCATTTGGAAATGAGGGAATATTTTTCTCAGAACTAAAATCTGCATTGTATAATGAGAATACAGACATACCTGTTTATGGCTTTATAGCAGGGCTTGGTGGCAGGGACATAACAATGAAAGATATTGAGGGAATGATTAAAAAGGCTGATGGGAAGCCGAAGGATATTATATGGTGGGGATTGAAATGAGAGTAGTCAGGGATCAGGAGTTAGTAGTTAGGAATCAGAAGTTAGGATTTAGGGGAAACTACTATTCCCTAGCCCCTAACTACTATTCCCAAACTTCCCAGTTTACGAGTTGCAGCAATTTGCGTGTCTACACAGCTGGGAAGTTTGCCCTAACTACTTGCAAGGGGGGATTGAAATGAAATTAACAATACCCGGAGAAGAACTCATGGGACATGGAAATCTCAGCTGTCAGGGATGCGGGGGGAGTCTTGCAATGAGGTATGCGTTAAAGGCACTTGGTAGGGACACAATAGCAGTTATACCTGCATGCTGCTGGTCTATTATCGATGGTCCTTTTCCGTATTCCTGTTTAAAAATCCCTGTTTTCCACACAGCATTTGAAACAGCAGCATCTGCGGCATCCGGTGTTAGCGCAGCGATGAAAATAAAAGGCAAAAAAACAACTGTGCTTGCATGGGCCGGTGATGGTGGAACATTTGACATTGGAATCCAGGCGTTAAGCGGCGCAGCCGAGAGAGGAGACAACATTATTTACATATGCTATGACAATGAGGCATACATGAACACAGGCATTCAGAGAAGCTCTGCAACACCATATGGTGCATGGACAACAACAACGCCAGCAAAAAAATTCAAATCCGCTCCTAAGAAGAACATGGTTGAAATCATGGTTGCCCACAAGATACCATACACTGCTACTGCATGCATAGCATATCCTGAGGATTTCATTAAAAAGATAAAAAAGGCAAAAGGTTTTCAGGGAACAAAATATATTCAGGTGCTTGCACCCTGCCCTACTGGCTGGAGATATGACCCTGCAAAAACCATTGAGCTCAGCAAGATGGCTGTTGAATCTGGCATATACCCGCTTTATGAGGTGGAGAACGGCATTTATAAAATCAGTAGAAAAGCAAAAAATAAAACCGTGAAGGAATACATAAAAATGCAGGGGAGATTCAGCCATCTGACCGGTGAGGTTATTGATGAGATGCAGAAAAATGTTGACAAAGAATGGGAATTACTAATTCGGAAAGAGGAGTTTTATGGACATACTAAGGAATAAGGGGACATTGCTTTTGCTTGGTAATGAGGCCGTTGTCAGGGGTGCACTAGAATCAGGTGTAAATGTTGCAGCAACGTACCCAGGCACGCCAGCATCAGAGATTGGTGATACTTTTTCAAAAATCGCTAAAAAGGCAGGAGTGTATTTTGAGTATTCTGTTAATGAAAAGGTCGCGGTTGAAACTGCATTTGGCGCATCCATTTCCGGTTTAAGGTCCATTGCCAGCATGAAGCATGTTGGCCTAAACGTTTCCTCTGATGCATTTGTAACCATGGCTTATTCTGGCGTAAAAGGCGGCATGGTTATTGTGACTGCAGATGACCCCTCATGTTATTCATCACAGAATGAGCAGGATTCAAGGTATTACGCGCTGCTTGCAAACCTGCCAATGCTTGAACCGTCAACACCCCAGGAAGTCAAGGAAATGGCAAAAAAAGCATTTGAAATATCAGAAAAGCTGGAACTCCCTGTTTTTTTGAGAATGACAACTAGGGTAAGTCATGTCAGACAAAATGTAAGACTTAGCAAAATAAGAAAAAATAACAGGAAAGGATTTTTTGAAAAAAACCCAATAAGATTTGTTAATGTGCCTGCAGGCGCAAGGATAGGTCATCCCAGATTGTTGAAACAGATGGAAAAAGCAAAAGATATATCAGACAAATCTGATCTGAACAGAGTTGTTAAGGTTGGGAAAAAACCAAAGATTGGCATAATAACATCCGGTGTTTCATACAATTACACAGTTGATGCTGTTAAAAAACTTGGTATTGATGCATCAATCCTGAAACTCGGCATCGTTCATCCGCTTCCAGAAAAAATGTGTGAAGATTTTGTAAAATCATTTAAAAAAATCATTGTTGTTGAAGAACTTGAGCCCTATCTTGAAACTTTGATAAAATCGCTTGGTGGAAAAAACGTTTACGGAAAAATAACAAATGATTTCCCTAGAACATTTGAGTACACCCCAGATATTGTTTTTAATTCTATAGGAAAGATTCTGGGAAAGGAAAACCAGAAAAAAAATGAAAAAATAGTTGTTCCTTCACGGCCACCTGTTCTCTGTCCAGGATGCCCTCACAGGGCAACGTTTTATGCAGCAAAAATAGCATCAAAAGACAAAGCAATATATTCAACTGACATTGGATGCTATGCGCTCAGTGTCCAGCCGCCTTTATCCACAGCAGATGTGCTTGTGTGCATGGGGGGAGGAGCAGGTGTGGCAGGCGGTCTTTCAAAATCAACAGACCAGAAAATCATATCCTTCATTGGCGACTCAACATTTTTCCATGCTGGAATACCGGCGCTTGTGAATGCTGTTTACAACAATCACAGATTTGTTTACACAATACTTGACAACAGGACAACAGCCATGACAGGTCATCAGCCTCATCCTGGTATGGGTATTACAGGCATGGGAAATACCGCGCCAAACATAAAAATTGAAGACATAGTGAGGGGAGCAGGTGTAAAGTTCATTGAAATTGTTGACCCTTACAATGTGAAGGAAACAGTTTCAGCATTCAGAAAGGCATTGGAATATGACAGTGTTTCTGTTTTAATTGCAAGACATCCATGCATACTACTTGAAAGCAGAAAAGGAAAAAGAAAAGCGTATCAGATTAACCAGTCAAAATGCAAAGAATGTAGAATCTGCATAGACAGATTTGGCTGCCCTGCATTTTATGTTGATAACAAAATTCGTATAAACCCCTTAATCTGTGCAGGATGCGGCGTGTGCGCTCAGATATGCCCTGCAAAGGCTATTGAGGTGGTGAAATGAAAGTAGTCAGGAGTCAGGGATCAGGGATTAGGGGAAAACAAGGGGTTAGGAGTCAGGAGTTAGGGGTCAGGGGAAAACAAGTAGCCAGTAGTCAGGAGTTAGGGGTCAGGGGAAAACAAGGAGTTAGGAGTCA
>JASEEW010000102.1 GCA_030019485.1 Thermoplasmatales archaeon
GCCTTGTATCCCCTGATAACCCCGGATTCCCTCATCTTTTTTATTCTGCTGTGAACAGTTGAGGTTGGACAATCAAGTGCTAATGCAATCTCTTTTGTGCTTTTTCTGCAATTTTTCTGCAGAATTTTCAATATTTCCAAATCCCTGTCATCCACCACAATTGTAAATAATCTTATCAATATATAAATTTTTTGGATGTTTTCCAATTTTTTTATGAAAAAGCTTATAAATTTGCAGTTTATATGGGTATTGATGGTATGATTGCTGAAAGAAGAAATGATGGGTTGGCGGGACTTAGATTTAGGCATCTTAGGTTTGGCTCAAAGAAAATGATGGGTGTTCTGAGGATTCAGTCAAAACTTTTTATGATAATAAGGGAGTTTCTTCATTCCCAAGGGTTTGTTGAGATTCAACCGCCAATAATGTCTCCAGCCACAGACCCTGGAATAAGAGGAGCAGACAGGGTTAGAATTAACTATTATGGCAGGGAATATTTTCTCACAACAAGCATGATACTCTACAAGCAGCTAATGATATCAGTTTTTGACAAGATATTTTCCTTCTCCCCAAATATCAGGATGGAAAAAACAGGTTCTGCTTCTACTGGCAGGTTGACCTTGAGGTAAGAGATGCTGAATGCAAGGATGTGATGAACATTGGAGAGAATTTGATTGTTTATGTTTGTAGCAACATAAAAAAAGAATGTAAAACAGAGTTAGAGTTTCTGGGTAGAACATTAAAAATCCCGTCTACGCCTTTCAGAAGGATTACCTACAGAGAAGCAGTGGATATTGGAAACACAATAGGTTTTGATTTGGATTACACAAAAGAAATCCCATGGGAGGCAGAGGAAGCCATATCAAAAGGGTTTGATGAACCATTCTGGATTGTAGATTTCCCATATGGCTCTAGGGGATTCTATGATAAGCAGAACACTGAAAACCTAAACATCCTCAATGATTTTGACCTGATTTATCCTGATGGTTATGGTGAGGCAATCTCTGGTGGTGAAAGAGAATACGAGTATGACAAGGTTTTAAGGAAGTTGAAGCATTTTGGAAATGATGAAAAAGAATACAAATGGTATTTAGAACTACTCAAAAAAGGTATACCATCCTCTGCAGGCTTTGGCATAGGTGTTGAACGTTTAACAAGATATATTTGCGGTCTGGAAAAAATTCTGGGATGCCACACCATTCCCAAAGGTTCCTGGGATATATTCACCCTGAGTAGAATTTATATTTTGAACAGAAATATTCCTTAACACCAAAAACATTATAAAATCCTACACCATACCCCCCAGTGATGAGCATGAAATTCAATATGTTTAACATCCCAAATGATGAATTACCCACAAAATGGTACAACATACTGCCGGATTTGCCTGAAGAGCTACCAAAACCTAAAAACCCTGAGGGGAAAAATGCTATTGAAAATTTACAAAAAATGATGGTGAAAGAGTGTTTATCGCAGGAGTTTTCAACCCAGAACTGGATAGATATACCTGAAGAGATTTTGCAGCTATATTTTCAGGCTGGCAGACCAAGACCTTTGTTCAGAGCAAAAAGATTGGAACAGAAATTAAAAACCAAATGCAGGCTGTATTACAAATCAGAGTTTTATTCACCCACAGGCTCACACAAGGTCAACACTGCCTTAGCGCAGGTATACTATGCTAAAAAGGAGGGGTACGAGAGATTAACAACTGAGACAGGCGCAGGTCAGTGGGGAACTGCCCTGGCGTATGCTTCTGCGTTAGCAGGTCTGAAATGCACAATCTTCTGGGTAAGAGCGGTTCATAACTGGAAACATGAAAGAAGAACACTCATGCATTTATACGGCGCAGATGTTAATGCGTCACCAAGCAATAAAACAGTATCAGGTAAGAGGCTGTATGAGAAAGATAAAAACCATCCTGGCTCTTTAGCCATAGCAATCTCAGAAGGCCTGGAAGATGCGTTGAATGATGAAAAAGCAGTTTACTGTTTAGGTTCGGTGTTGAATCATGTATTGTTGCATCAGACCATTATAGGGCTGGAAACAAAAAAACAGTTTGAATTAGTTGATGATTATCCTGATGTTGTAATCTCCTGTTTGGGTGGAGGCAGTAACTTTGGTGGTTTTGTAATGCCGTTTTATCATGATTTGTTAAAAAAGAAAAAAGAAATAAAATTTATTGCTGCGCAAAGTCAGGCGTCACCCAATTTGCAGGGTGAGTACAGGTATGATTTTGCAGACCATGCAGAAATGACGCCTTTGCTGAAAATGTATACCCTGGGACACAAAACTGAAATGCCGCCAATAAAAGGTGATGGGTTAAGATATCATGGTTGTTCACCCATCCTGAGTTTACTCAGGAGTAAGGGGCTGTTGGATACTGTTGCATACCCAAAGGATGAAAAATATGTGTTTGAAAGGGCAAAGATGTTTGTGGGGAGTGAGGGTTTCTTACCCGCGCCTGAGTCCGCGTACTCTGTGGCGTCTGCTATTGATACTGCTCTGGAACATAAAAATGAGGAAAAGGTTATCGCGTTTAATGTCAGCGGTCATGGTTTCATGGATATTGCAGGATACAAGGAAGTTTTAAGTCTGCCTTAGTTTTAGGCTATGATGATGCCTTAAACATTTATAAGCCTGCATGCTGATACGTTTTTATGGAAAAAATCAGGACGCATGTTGAAAACTTTGATGAGGTGCTGAACGGCGGCATACCTGCTGGAAGTGTGGTTTTGGTTGCAGGGACGGCTGGCACAATGAAATCATCTTTTGCCTACTATGTGCTGTATTCTAATGCAAAGAAAAAAAAATCATTGTATCTCTCCTTGGAGCAGGACAGGGGAAATCTGGAGAGGCAGATGTCAGGGTTTGGAATGGGAGACGAAAGAGTAAAAATAGTGGAGAGAAAAGATATAGGGAAAGGTCTTGAAGGCATAAGAGCAGTGACATTCATGGAAATGTTCTCAGAATATTTGAAAAACCTTAAGAATGAAGTAAACTACGATATTCTTGTCATAGACAGCCTTCCCGTGCTTGAGATTATAGCAGAAATGAAAAAACCTAGATCCGAGTTATTCAAGTTTTTTGAACGACTAAGGACACTGAATGTTACATCTTTTCTCATAACAGAGATGTCCCAGGACTCAAATACTTACGGGAGATACGATGAGGATTTTCTCGCGGACGGCATCATACATCTGAAAATGGAAGCAATTGGTGATGTAAAAGTACAGAGAAGAATAAGATGCGTGAAAATGAGGTCCTCAAAACATTCACCTGACTGGTACACACTGCTTTTTGATGATGGAAAGTTTCAGGTGGCACAGGTGATAAGCGAAGCATGAGCAAGGAGTTAGGGACCAGGAGTTAGGATTCAGGTGTTCCCTAACTTCTAACTCCTCTCTCCTAACTCCTACTTCAGCACATTCATCTCACGCTCAAGCAGTGCGAGTTCCTTTGTGTCAAGCGCTGATGGGTTCACAGGCACAATCAGCATTGATTTCTTCAGCACAATCATGCTGTTCAGGGACTGTATGAACTTCAGTATTGTTTTGTAGTTGTTCTGAACAATAAGGTATTCAATGCCATCAATAATCAAAACCTTTCCTTCACCAAGGAATCTTTCTATGGACTGCATCAACCTCTCTAAGTCTGTTGGGTCCATCGTGTCCTTTCCCTTCACATTTGTAAGCCAGATAATGCTGAAATTTTCCCCATACATTTTTCTAATTTTCTCAGGGTCCCCCCTTGTGATGCACAAACAATCAGCGAGAGAAATATATTTACCAAACAGATTGTAACTTTTTCTCGGCTCCTCTTCTTCAACAAGATAACTTATGCCCTTTGGCGGATGCATTTTGAGATTTTCAAGCAATGAGTCAAAACCTTTTCCTTTCAAATATTTTTCTATTTCAGCCCTGCAAATGTTTCCCACAGGCCAGCCCAGAGCATCATCATATTCATCTATCAACCCAACTATGAATGCCTGAACCGTTTTTTCATCAACATATCCTCCCAGGGTAATGCCATTCTCTGAAAGGGTTACAGGAACTTTTTGTCTTTCCACATATTTTTTTGTCACAGAGTAAAGGTGGTTTTTTTGCAGAACAGGCATCAGTACTGAATACATTTTAGACAGAATATCAGCATATACATTCAGCCTTTTTTGTTCCTCTGCTCCTCTTTCGCTCTCTTTCTCAGCAATGATCTGCTCCTTTTCAATCATTTTCATCCTTGCTTTCTCTTCCTCTGCTCTTTTTCTATCCAGCTCTTCCTGTTTTTTCCTTAATGCCTTCATTTTCTCCTGCAACACCTGCTTTCTTCTTATCTCTATTTCCTGAAACTTTTTTTTATCAAGACTTCTTTTCAACTCTGCTATCGCAACAAGTAAGGCAATAATAAGGATAAACACTATTAGGAAGAATACTACATCATACAGGCTACCTGGGATTTCCATAGAGAAATGAATTATGTTAGTTGCTAATAAAATTTCTGGTGTAAACTTTGTTCAAAACTGCATAAAATCAGACATCATTGTGGAAACATTTAAGTAAAGCAAGGTACATATTGTTAAGTAACATGAGGGGTTACCCCAGCATTATGCATAGGTTATTCTCAATGGTTTTAGTGTTTATCCTAATTTTAAGCCTGATTCCAGTAATTAATCATATCGTAATCCCCGAAAACAGGGTAAAGGTTTTTAATCTCAGCCACCTTTTTTAAAGCTCTGTACACATCAGCCTCTTTCCCAGGAGCGGTATTGATAAGCACAAACCCCATAGCCATTTCATTCACCCTTCCCCTTAATTGTTTTCGCGGTATAAAGTCTTTCTCTTTGGTTGCAGTGCAGACATCTTCATAGTCAGAATATATTACTTTCCGCTTATCAAATCCCTTGAGATTACTATTCTCTCAATCTCACTTGTTCCCTCATAAATTTGTGTGATTTTGGCATCACGATATAAACGTTCCACGATTGAATCTGTTGTGTATCCATACCCGCCCAGAATCTGCACTGCAGTTTGTGTCACCTCCATCGCAGTTTCGGATGCAAACAGTTTTGCCATTGAAGCCTCCTTGGAAAAACGTTTACCGGAATCTGCGGCATAGGCACCCCTGTAGAGAACCAGTCTTGCAGCATCTATTTTCACTGCCATGTTGGCAAGCATCCACTGGACAGCCTGAAATTCGGATATGGGTTTACCGAACTGCTCGCGTTTAACTGAGTATTTCAGTGCTTCCTCAAAGGCAGCCTGTGCTATGCCAACAGACTGCGCCCCTATGCCTATCCTGCCGTAGTCAAGCGTGGCAAGCGCAATTTTGAATCCTGCTCCTTCGGTGCCTAACAGGTTTTCCTTGGGCACAGGAGCATTTTCAAACAACACCTCAGATGTCCCTGATGCCCTTATACCTAATTTATCCTCTTTTGAACCTATGCTTACTCCCTTGTTTTTACGCTCCACAATGAAAGCGCTCATCCCTCTGGAACCTTTTGTTGGGTCTGTAAGTGCAAATGTCAGAAATATGTCTGCCTGGGGCCCGTTTGTTGTAAAAATCTTGGTGCCGTTGAGAATGTACTCATTGCCTTCAAGTACAGCTGTGGATTGAATTGCGCCTGCATCACTGCCCGCGTTTGCCTCTGTCAGGGCAAATGCTCCAAGATATTCACCTTTTGCAAGTTTTGTTAAATATTTTGTCTTGTGCTCTTCTGTACCGAACCTGTGAATAGCATCACATACAAGCGAGTTGTTCACAGAGAGAATAACCCCTGTGGATGCATCACCCCTTGATATTTCTTCCATTGCAACAGCGTAACTCACATGGTCCAGTCCCATGCCGCCGTATTCTTCTGGTATGCACATTCCCATTAATCCCAGCTGTGATGCTTTCTTAACTATTTCTTCCGGGTATTCAGCATTCTGTTCATTTATGGATGCCACTGGTTTAATCTCTTTTTCCACAAATTCCCGCACTTTCTGTTTGAGTTCTTCCTGTTTTTCTGTAAGAACAAGCTTCATAATATTGGATATATTGGTACGTAAAAATAAAGTTTTTCATCCGAGTATTTTGTTTACTTCCTCCTCATCAGTATCCATCACATGTTTTATTTCACTGATTTCAGATGCTTCCCTGGTTAAAGCAGCAATATCGTCCCTGCTGATGTATTCCAGTGCAAACTTCCTGCAGCCAGCCATAATCTGCCTCAGCCCCTGATTGAGTCTCTCCATGTATGTGTAAAGGCCCATTGCGCCAGTAGGAATTTCCCCTGCTTTTTTCCCAAGTTTTCTTTTAAGCTCTGGCGCGGTAACAAATATTTCTTCTAGTGTGTTTCCAAATCTTTCAACGTACACAGGAATCATTCCCTCATTGATTTTTTTACCAATTGTCTTGCCAACCATTGCTGCTGCAAGAGGCGCCCTGGCCATTCCTACAAGTTTAAAGTACGGCGCACCAAGCGCTAATCCTTTCAGTATCTGGTCCTCAAACGCGAAACCGCCTGCTACAGCAATATCTGGAACATACTCACCTCTTTTAGCAAGTTTATCAACATATCTGTAAAGCAGAGAATGCAACTCCACCTCTGGCAGT
>JASEEW010000103.1 GCA_030019485.1 Thermoplasmatales archaeon
ATGGGAGTTATGCTCAAATCAGTTGTGATAGACATTGATTACACGCTCACAGACAACCAGAGGAGGATTTCCACAACTGCTGTGGATGCAATAAGAAATGTTGAATCCTGTGGTGTTCCTGTCATGCTTGCCTCAGGTAATGTTCTACCTATTGCTATGGCTGCTAAAACATACATTGGCTGTTCAGGGCCTGTGATTGCTGAGAACGGAGGAATTGTGTATTATAATGGTAAGGTTGAGATACTGTTTGATAAAAAAGAATCTGAGAAGGCTTTTGAGTTTTTGAGGGATAAACTACCAGTAAAAAGACTTTTTACTGACAGGTGGAGAATTACTGAGGTTGGGTTGAAAAGCAATGTTGATGTTGAGGACATAAAAAAAGTGTTGAAGGGTTGGGATGTGAATGTGGAATCAACGGGTCTTGCTATACATATTATGAGCAAAGGACATGATAAGTTTGAGGGATTAAAGGTTGCATGCAAATGGCTGAGTATAAAACCTGAAAATGTTGCAGCAATTGGTGATTATGAAAATGATGCCGGGATGATAAGAAACTCTGGTTTTGGAGTAGCGGTAGCAAACGCAAGTCCTATGTTAAAGAAGATTGCGAAATATGTTACAGAAAAAGACGATGGTGAAGGTGTTGCTGAGGCTTTGAAAATTGTTATGAAAAATATTTAATGGTTATACCCCATTCCACCTGTGATGATAGAACCCTTAAACATAATATTATTTACAGGTCTCATACTTCTTGGCATAGGATACTTTGTTAAAAGAAAAGAAGGGAAAATTTTCAACATAACAGGCTACATTCTTTTTGGTTTTTACTGGGTTTTTCAGGCGCCGTATTTTCTGAAAATAGCAGATCTTGTAAACGCGGTTTTCTGCATGCTTGCCCTGCCCTTCTTTCTTTACATGGCATATCATGATTTTGTTTCATTCAGAAAAAATGAGGACATAGGATGCCTCAGGTTCCTGGCAGGATGGGTTTTTTTCGCAGGATTTGTTTATTTTCTGATTGAGAAGACCTCCTCACTTGAATACGGGCTTAGGTATGAGGCCGCATATGAAACAGTACTCCTACTAAACCTTCTTGGCATCAACGCAACACAGAATGGAATATGGCTGCACTGGAGTGATGCAGATGCAGGCATAATTCTTGCATGCACCGCTATTCAGAGCATAATGATATTTCTGGGTGCATTCATCGCAGTAAAAGCAAACTTAAAAAGAAAGATTTATGCGTTCCTTGCAACCTGCCCGGTGATATGGTTCCTCAACCTCATAAGAAACGCAAGCCTCATGGTTATTGTAGGCACAACAGGCATAGATATGGAGTTTGCGCACAACTACATTGGAAAAACCGGCTCCTTGATTACGCTGATTGTTCTTGCATGGGTTGTTTTCAGAATACTGCCCGAGCTCTATGACAACATTGTAGGGTTGATGGAACTGTATAAAAGGAAAACAACTTAATCATAGAAATGGATATAGATAAGTATGATCGCAAAAGGCACAGCACATTTGATACTCGCACCACTAATACTTGGAATAGCCTGCCTGTTGCTCTTCTGGTACATCAAACCCATAATTTTCCTATCATCTATCTTCTTCATCATTACTATTTTCTTCCTTTTTTTCTTCAGAGACCCCAAAAGAATAATTGGTGATGGTGTTGTTGCACCAGCGGACGGAAAAATCATGAGGATAGAAGAAAATGATTCTATCAAAGTTTCAACTTTTATGAATCTCCATAATGTGCATGTTAACAGGGCACCGCTTGATGGAAAAATAATCAGTATTGAGCATGTTTCTGGCAGGCATGCGCCTGCATACAAAAAGGAATCAGATTCAAATGAAAAGGTTGTTATAGAAATGGACACAGAAACAGGAAGTGTAAAGATTGTTCAGATTGCAGGGATTTTTGCAAGAAGAATAGTTCCTTATATTAAAAAAGGTGATGCTGTAAAGAAGGGGCAGAGGATTGGTATAATAAGGTTTGGCTCAAGGGTTGATTGTTACCTGCCGAAAAATGTTGAAATAATGGTTAAGGAAGGGGGAAATGTATTAGCAGGCAAAACCAGTATAGGAATGATAAAATGAGAGTAGTTAGGGGTCAGGAGTTAGAAGTTAGGGAAAACCTAAATTCTAACTGCTATCTTCTAACTTCTTGCATGGGGAGCATAAAATGAGAGTACCATCAATAATAAAATTAATGTCAGCAGCAGACCTGTTTACAGTAGTAAACGCCCTGCTGGGTTTCACTGCCATAATATGTGTGGTTAAGAATAAGATAGATTTTGCTATAATGCTCATTCTGCTTGCTATACTTGCGGATGGCGTTGATGGGTTTGTTGCCAGAAGATTCAGCAAGAAATGGGAGATTGGAGATTATTTGGACATAATGGCCGATACTATCTCATTTTGTGTTGCGCCTGCCGTACTGATTTTTGCATTATACTATAATAATGGTTTCAAAATATTTGTTATTCTCTCCTGCCTGATTTTTCTTGCCTCAGGTGTTCTCAGGCTTGCGCGTTTCTGCTACCTACATGAATCAAAAAAGTTCACAGGACTGCCTGCTCCTGGTGCTGCGCTAATAGTTTCATTGCTCTCAGCTCTGAGAATGCATCCTGTCATAGTAATTATTTCCACAATTCTACTGTCATTCCTGATGATTAGCGACATAAAATACCCAAAAACAAGAGGAAAAACCGGACTCTTATCAGGAGGAATTGTTCTTACAACCATAGCCTCCATGTTTTTCTCCTTCCACACCGAGGTAATTCTTCCCATAACACTGATTTTTGCCATTTCCTATGGTTTTTGCTCCCCTCTAACCCTAAAACTGGGTAAAAATAGATAAGCACTGAAAACTATACCCCTTTCATGGCTAAGGGTGTGAAAATTGGCATAACAGGACTTCCAAGCGCAGGGAAAACACAAGCACTTATAAGGGTTATTGAGATGCTTGAGAATGAGGAATGGGTTGTTGGAGGAATGATCACTGAGCCCATAACAAAAAAGGGCAAAAGGGTTGGTTTCAATGTAAAGGACTGGATGACAAAAGAGGAGGATGTGCTTGCGCATGTTAAGTTTGACTCCAAAATCAAGGTGGGAAAATATGGTGTTGACACTGATGCATTGGAAAGAATAGGCGTTAAAGCCATTGAAAAAGCCACAGAAGAAGCCGAGATTATTGTTATAGATGAAGTAGGCAAAATGGAGGTGGAAAGCAAAAAATTTGTTCAGGTAGTGAAAAAAGCGCTTGAAACAGACAAATCAATCATTTTAACACTGCATAAAAAATCAAGAAACCCGCTACTTCAGGACATCAGAAGAAGGGATGATGTGCGCATACTCGAGGTCACACCAATAAACAGAATGCTTCTTCCATACAAGATAATGAAGCTGATGAGAGGGGAAATGCTGTAAATAGTGTTCAGGGAATAGTAGTTGAGGAATAGGGAAGAATTCATCGCAAGTTTTATTTATTCATTTTTTGTTTATGTATCTGGTGGGTAGTATGAGAAAAATAATAGCGGTTTTGCTGATTCTGGTAATGGCCGGAAATCTTCTGGGAATGCTTGCTGCAAACCCCAATGGCACAGGCGATAATGTTACGGATAATGTGACTTATGAGCTTGAGTTCATAGAAGGGCGGACTGATGAGAATCGCCCGGCAGTTGCTGATTTCACCTGTTCGCCGTTAAATTCATCATTGAATCCAACAACAGCAGTATTTGATACTGGCCCGGGCACATACCCAAGCGTTCCTGGCACCCACAACGGGACAATTACACCGAATCAAACAATAACGGTGCAGAGGCTTTACACATATCCATCCCCTGGAAGCGGAGGGCATACTGAATTTGTGAAGATATGGGGTAACGGTGTAGATGTGAATGCAACCTGGAACGGCTACGCAGGTGACTGGCACAATATATCATTTCCAAATTCTTTCATTCTTGAAGCAGGAAAAACATACAACTACACCATTCGCACAGGCTCTTATCCACAGATAATACATAAAACATCACTCAATGCGACTGGTGGAACTATTACTTGCATAGAGTTTGTTGATGTGAATGGGATAACATACACGGATTGGATACCTGCGATTAGATTAGAAGGAATACCGTCTAATTTACCGCCAACTGCAGTACTACTCAATACACCGACAGAGATAACAGATAACTCAATGCTTTTGTCGTGGTCACAGAATGCAGACACCGATTTTGCTAATTACACAATATATCACTCAACAGCATCAGAGGATATAGGCACAGTTGCAGTAACTGTTCAAAACCAGTCAGCTACTCTCCTAACAGTACACAAACTCTTACCAGGTACAACATACTACTTCACAGTCAGGGTTTATGATATCTCTGGTTTGTACAATGATTCTAATCAGGTGAATGGAACAACATTGCCTGGAGGCGGGCCTTCCGGCGGACCCTATTATCACCAAATTTACTCTGCTACTTCAACTAACGGAATTAATTGGACTGCTAACAATACCCTGCTTTTTGATCATGCTTCGGTTCCGGGCGCGGTTTACTTTGACAGCAAACTCTATCTCTATTTTGTCAACGCTGAAGACCCTGAAAATGAGAAGCTGAGTGTTGGAATCAGTGAGGACCGTGGGGCAACTTTTACTGTTCATGATGTGCAAATCACAGGTTCCAACAGCCCCTACCCAGTTGATCCCAACCCAATTATTGACGGTAGCCAAATTCGGCTCACTTATCTTGGAAATTTCATGCAGGATGAAACTAACAAAATTGTCACAGCCACATCATCTGATGGGACTAACTTTATAGAAGAGGGAATAATTTTCACTGAAAATGTTTTCGATCCGGATTTATTTTACTATGATGTCGGCAGTCAGTGGGTACTTTTCGTATCGAACGGCACAAACTTGATCAAAGCGACTTCTTCGTCCCCCAATACCACCTTTACTAAAGATACAAGTTTCAGCTGGACTGCAGGCGGTATCTCATCTACACACAAAATCGGTAGCAAGTACTATACTTATTATGCAGGGATGAATGGTATTTCTGTTGCCGAATATTCGTATGGTACTCTTTCAAACATCGCTGATGGAATTGTAGCTTTTCCTAACATGACTGCAGATCCGACTGTTGCCATATTTGGACAGAATGATTATAAGATGTTTTTCAAAACGATGGTTGGAGGAGGACCTGGACCGGGTGGTGTTCCGCCATTGTTCTCTGGGGATGTAAACGATAATCTTACAGCATTGTTTGATGAGTACAACAACAGTATTCCAAAGGATGTGCTGATAACATGGTTAAATGACACAGGCAACCAGATGCTTGAGGGAATGGTTGGTCCTATGCAGCACAAGCTCTACGCTACCTACTCATTGGATGGCGTAAATGTTAATGGTACTGTGGATGAGAATGGTTACACATGCGAGAACAGGGCATTTCTAATTCCAAATGCCTCTGTCCCGGATGCAGTGGTTTCCCCTGATAACACGACCATAAGGCTGTATTTTGTTGATGCGCATCCAACAAGAAAAATAATCAATGCACTAAGCTTGGTTCCGGGTGAAAATGTTACCACTGATGATTTATGGTTTTTGTATAATGAATATTATATTGGTGGAACCAATATATTCAACAC
This sequence comes from Thermoplasmatales archaeon, assembly GCA_030019485.1. GTDB lineage: Archaea > Thermoplasmatota > JASEFT01 > JASEFT01 > JAUWIS01 > JASEEW01. The sequence goes on from JASEEW010000103.1 coordinate 5,653, forward strand.
AGCGAAATCAACTGATGGTGAGAAATTCACGTTTGAATGCATGAGAATAGTTGGTCTTTCAGAGGACTACATGGTTGCAGACCCTTCCATTGTTCTACTGGAAAACGGTAGCTACAGAATTTACTTCCTTTACGTAGCAAAGAGTGAGTTGCCAGAAGGACAGGGAGATCCTGCAGCAGCAAAAAACCATACCATTGCATGCGCATACTCACCTGACGGCGTGAACTTTACGTTTGAGGGAGTATGCTATTCAGGCGTTTATGGTGAATGCCTCTCAGACCCTGAAGTATTTAAGACAGGGGAATATTACAGATTATATCTACATCCAACCGGCACTGTTTCATCAGGTAATCTACCATTTAGATATGTAAATTCTACAGATGGTGGGCGTACGTTCACAGGCACAGTTGTATGGATTCAAATAGAGCATATGTTTGATGTTGCAGGCTGCGGATGCAGAATAGTTGACACAGGGGATGGATACAGGATATACTTTGATTACAATGGCTCAACAGCCAGCGCATTCTCATCTGACGGCATAAACTGGGTATTCGATGAGATGCCAAAGGTTGGCGGGAGAGGATACATGGCTGCTGTTAAATTTAAAGGCATGTATTTTCTTTACTTCCATGCATAAAAGGTGGTATTATGAATACTAAATCTTTAGCAGTATTATTGTTTGTGGCGATGTTTTTCAGTACTATAATGCAACCATTTTTAACTGCAAATAGTTTGGAGGATAAAAACAACCAAAAGGTAGAGGAGGGGTTTGAACTCATCTATGACAATACTACATATTCAATCATATATCCTCTTGAGAAATCAGTGATGTACTCCCAGCCATAAATGGCTGGGCTTCTTATGTTGATACGAACTTATCTAA
>JASEEW010000104.1 GCA_030019485.1 Thermoplasmatales archaeon
AAAACCTAAATGTCAAATTAGTTTAGAGCACTAAAATATTAAATGGAAATGGCGAAGTTAAGTTACAATGAATAAATGTACGCGGTCAATGCTATTATTAAACCTGAATAAAATATTATTTTATTTTGATATTCTACAAATTTCTTATATTCAGCATACCATTTAACCTTGTTTTTCTCAATACTCATTATAGCACCGAATTAAGCCACTATATTTGTATATCCCCTACAAACCCTATGAACTTGCAAAAAATGCGATTTGCTTTGCAAACCGCTAAGCCTACTGATAAGTAGGCTATTCTTTCTCTTTTCCGCCAGACGCTTTTCTCTTTCTTAAAAAGAAAGAGAAAAGGGCTGTACGCAACCTGTTTAACTGCTGAGCCAAAGCTGGTGTGACCTGAACGGTTAGTGACTGCGGGCTGAACATGTCGCCGAAGCTTCATGCTTACACCCCAGTTCTATCAAACTCATCTTTTATGAGAGTCCTAACGGTGCCTCGTCTCGGGACTAGTTTCGGGCTTAGATGCTTTCAGCCCTTATCTATTACAGCGTGGCTGCTCAGCGATGCCCTACCGGACAACTGATGCACTAGAGGCTGCGGGTCCCTGTTCCTCTCGTACTAAAGGACCCTTTCCCTCAAACACCGAACGCTTCCAGAAGAGAAAAACAAACCTGTCTCACGACGGTCTAAACCCATCTCACGATCCCTTTTAATGGGCGAACAACCCCACCCTTGGCAGCTAACAGAGCCCAGTCCTTGGGTTAGGTGTGTGTATTGCAAAGCAATACGCCATCTCTTTCTTTTTCCCCAAGGGCTTTTTCTTTCTCTTTTAGAGAAAAAAAAAGGGCTTTGCTGCACCACCAGGATAGGGAGAGACGACAGCGAAGTAGCAAGCCTCCAGGTCGATGCGGGCTCTTGCTGGAGACAACTCAGTTATCCCCGGGGTAACTTTTCTGTTATCAATCACCCCCATTAAGGAGGATTGATTGGTTCGCTAGGCCCTGCTTTCACATCGTGGTTTAGTGTTGGCATAAACCACGTCAAGTCGGCTTTTACCCTTGCATTCTACGACAGATTTCTGACCTGTCTGAGCCGACCTTTGGGCGCCCTTGTTATTTTTTTGAGGGCGTGGCGCCCCACCCAAACTGCCCACCTATTGTTGTCCTGCCGAAGCAGTGAGTGATACGACCTCAAAAGGGCGGTGTTTCATCGTTGACTCAGAAAACACCTGACGATGCCTTCCTGATAACGCCTCCCGCCTACCCTACACATTCAAAATCATATCACAGCAACAGGCTGCAGTAAAGCTCCACGGGGTCTTCTTTTCCTGCTGGAAGATACTGGACTGTTCACCAGTAAGTCAATTTCGCCGGTCTCCAAGCGGGGACAGTAGAGCTCTCGTTGGACCATTCATGCAAGTCGCCAATTAAGCGACAAGGTATTACGCTACCTTAAGAGGGTCATAGTTACCCCCGCCGTTTAACGGTCCTTCGTTCCCTTGAATGGGAGATTCAGATACCGCCACTGGGCAGGATTCAGTGACCATACTCAACTTTTCAGTCTTGCGGTCACCTATGTTTTTATTAAACAGTCGGAGCTCCCTTGTTACTGAGACCAGCCATTTGCATGGCTGGCATCCCTTATACCGAAGGTACGGGACTAATTTGCCGAGTTCCCTCGCTTGAATTAAGCCGACACGCCTTGGGCTTCTCACCCAGGGGCACCAGTGTCAGTTCTTGGTACGAACATGAGGCTGACCTCAACATCCTTTTCACTGGCACCAAGGATTGGTTAAAAGGGTCATACGACCCTCCTATCACGCATTCATCTGGTTCTCATCATTACGATCCTCCCCAGATTTATGCGCTTGGACATGCAGGCAAACATGCAAAACCTACCTTGATGCGTCAGACGTTGAGCAAAACCCTCATGGTGCAGGAATATTAACCTGCTTCCCTTTCGGCTGCTTAGGTTAAGAGCAGTCTTAGGATCGACTAACCCTCGACTGACGAACATCGTCGAGGAACCCTTGCCCCTTCGGCGGAACCGATTCTCACGGTTCTTTGCTGCTACTTTTACCGGGATCCTCATTCGAACGCGGTCCACAAGACCTTACAGCCTTGCTTCTACCCACGCACGACGCCCCCCTACCAGATTGCCTTTCGGCACTCTAAGGTATCGGTGACCGACTTAGTCCCGTCCATTTTCGGCGCCCACAATCTCGACTGGTGAGCTGTTACGCACTCTTTAAAGGATGGCTGCTTCTGAGCCTACCTCCCAGTTGTTTTAGATCACGAACAACCTTTGTCTGTGACACTTAGTCGGTACTTGGGGACCTTAACCTTAGGCTGGGTTGTTTCCCTTTCCGGACATCAGGCTTACCCCGGATGCCCTCACTCCCAACATCTACGGCGGCAACAGGTTCGGAGTTTGACAAGATACCGAGAGCTTTCGCCCCCTAAATACCCAATCGGTGCTCTACCCCGTTACCTGCCTCAGTTGAGATCTACCTGCGAGTAGTTTCGGGGGGAACCAGCTATCCCCAGTCTAGATTGGACTTTCACCCCTATGCACAGGTTATCCGAACGATTTGCACATCAGAACCGGTTCAGTCCTCCACCCAGGTTTCCCCGGGCTTCAACTTACCCACGCATAGATCGGCTGGCTTCGGGTCTCCCACCAATGACTTCAGGCGAGCACACCTCGCCCCTCGCCAAAAAGGCTGCGGGCTGTTGGTTTCCCTGCGGCTTCGAAGATAAACCTTCTTAACCTCGCCATTGATCAGAACTCCCCGGCCCGTTTTTCTAAACGGAAGATACGACACTGCTTACGCTTTCATGCCGTATCAGTTTGGTGCTGTATGGTTTCAGGCTCTTTGCACCTCTCGTCAAAGGTACTTTTCAGCTTTCACTCACGTTACTACTGCACTATCGGTCTCAGGACGTATTTAGGGTTGGAAGTTAATGCCTCCCAGTTCACGCGCAATATCCAATGCACATTACTCAAGGATTCCTACAATCCTCTTTCCAACTTACCCCTACTGGGCTGTCACCATCTACGGCGCCTCTTTCCAGAGGACTTTGGGTTAATTGGTTAAAAGGTAATAGGCCCTGCAACTCCACATCTTCCCCTTATTTCTAAGAGGAATTCGGTTTGCCCTTTGTGGTGTTCGATCGCCTTTACTAACCACATCCATATTTGTTTCTTTTCCTCCCCTTACTAAGATGCTTCAATCCAGGGGGTTCCTGATGATTACTCATCACCGAAGCAGGAAGTCCTATTCGGCCATCGTCGGATCAAAGGCTCCTTGCGCCTACCCGACGCATATCGCAGCTTGGCACGACCTTCATCAGCGCCTGAGCCGAGCCATTCCCCAAACAGCGTGTAGCCACGGCTATTGACTCAACACAAGTCCAGGTTGCGTATAGTTGGTAATCATTACATCCTCACGGATGCTATACCCTACCCCGACAAAAAATTTTGCCGGGTGCATAAACGTAATGTAGGAGTAATGGTATATTATTCCGGATATATTTACTTTACCATAATTCCTACAATATACATTATTATGTTGCTCCTAATATATATTTATTTCCTTTGCTTTTCCTGTTTTGCATAAAAGCAGTGCTGTATCATTTGGTAACGATGCAACATCATTGAGTGTTAGATTGTATTCCTTTTCATCCGAGCCTACAAACGATATGCTGTCCAGTGCCCTGACAATCACGTACCCTGCTTTTGGTTTATGCTTCTCCAATGGGACTATTTTATTTTCCTCTGTTTCGGGCTTGGTGTTGAGCGTTTCTTCCCTGCTTTCTTTCAAAAGTTTTAACAGGGAGTTAAACAATATTTTTTCCTCTTTCACCATTAGACCTAAATCTGGTTCCCCACCTTTTATTGTGGAAAGCGCTGCCATTACTATCTTTTCTTCCCTGATCTCAAAAATGTTTTCACCCAAATTTTTTGCCCTATTAAGTTCGTCCCTGAGAAGAATTGTTTTGGGTGATGTTGGATTAATCTTATATTCCGCCTCAAATGATTTTTGCAGTCCGTTTAAATAATTTGTCAGATTGCTGTAAAAGTCAGGCTCAATTTTTGTGAGTCCTCTGTTTTTTCTAATCCTCTCCATTCTCTCCATCTCCAGTATCTGTCTGAGTTTTTCACAGTTTAATTCTTCCTTTGGCATCAGTAGTGTATCGAATTACATCAATATTATCCTTTCACTGCAAATCCTCTTCCCATCAAAAATATTCCCAGAGACTCTGGTACCGTATTTTCATCTTTTTTTAGGTCGAAATTTTTTTTGCACATGGACATCTCCACCGGTTTGATTAGTTTAATATTTACTGGTTCGTCCGAGAAAACAACAGCATCATTTAAAGGGTTGAATTTTTTTAATTCATCAATCTTTATTTGCATAACTTTTAGACCTGTTTTTCCATGCAGTGAAGTGTTCATCCTGATAAGTCTCTTAATATCTGAGGTCACAGGCTCATCTGCAGCACCCCTGACATTTATTTTAACCTCGTCCAGTGCTATGTTTGTAAATTGCTCCAGATAAGAGTTTTTTGAGAACACATCTATCCTGCCTTTTTTTATTTTGTCAGCACCCCTGACCTTCCCATCAAATAAATCAGAATATATTCCTTCTGCTGTTTTCCTCCTGATTTTTTTTGCTGTTAAATATTCTATTGCTTTTTCTCTGCCCATTTTCTCTAACGTGTTACACAAATGATAGGTTCCCCTGCTGATTTTGCCTCTCCATCCAGGCTCATCCTGGGATGGCATCTCCTTCCCAGGTTTTTTCACATATATCTTATAGGCATAGGGTTTTGCCTCATAGGCTCTTTCCATGAAAACATTCTCAAGCCCTATCCCTTCAATATAATCAACAATCTCCCTTCTTGCAGATGAATCCAAAGAAAATATTTTTTGGTCCGTAACATGTATATGGTATCCTCTGCCGCCGGAGAAATTCACAGAAATATGTTTTTCTTCAAAGCCGAAATCACCCAAAATAAAGTTTTCAAGGAGTTTCAATGTTTCTTTTTTCACAACATCCAGCATCTCCTCATATGCTAATCCTTTAGCAGATTCAATATGGTCTGCATCCAAATCAAAAATCAGGTCTGCACCAAGCCATTTTTTCTGAGCCATTGTTGGGGCATCTGGTTTCTCATAATATGCTGATGAATGATAAACATGCATTGGAGCATTTTTTACAAGGAAATCCTTAATCTCGTTTCGTGTGTTAAATCCTATGTGTCTTGTCATCCCTTCTCTGTCAAAAAACATGAAGCCAAATTCCCTCCTGCCAAACCTTTCAGGATAAATTAATTCGTTGTTTTTGTAGTATTCTGAGAATTTCTGTTTAAGAAATTTTGTTGTTTCATCCATCAATATCACCTTTTCTTCCCCTTCGCCCTGTAATACTTCAACGGATGCGTCATCCATTCTTTTCTGCAAAGTTCGTCCTCGTTTATGCATATGCCGTATGTTCTCATTGTGGCACATTCAGGCGGCGTGTATTCTGTTCCGGATATTTTTCCTGTGATGTGCTCTATCTGGTATCTTGATTTATGCTCATCAAAATCAGACGCAGAGGAAAATAATGAAAGGATTTGCTCGGCATCCATCCCGACAGCATGGAGAAATGTTGTTAATGCAAACCTTCCAGAATGACTCACATTCTCCCCTTCCTGCATCATCCCAAGCAGATGCCTCATGCATGGCGGAAAATTCATTATGCTGATTTTTCCAAGCTTTTTCGGCATGAACATTTTCTTTCTTGCATCTGTCATATTTTTTATTTCAGAAACATCTGATTTAAATGCATTTAAAATCTCATCGTTCACAGGCAGAGGAAGCTCTGATTCAATCATTTTTCTTAACGATTCTTGGATAAGCCTGGCAAACTCCTTTTCTGTAAGCACTACATATCCTTTTTTTATTTTCCTGTTAACAAGCTTCCATTCAATATTCTTTATGCCTGAGGAATACCTGAGATAATCTGTAAAATGCATTTTTATATTTTCCTCTTCTCTTTCAGCATCAAGTCCAAACTCTTTACCAACCATAACCACAAAATCAGGTTTTTCATTTTGAAGCCTGAGGTACATTCTTTTTGACTCTGCTAATGCATACCTTCTTGTCAGAAAAGAATCGTTTACGCAGGAAACAATGATTCTTGCTGCGATGTATGACAGCAGCTCCATTAACTGGTTTGTTTCTGTTGAAAAATCATGCTCCCTTATTTCCGCATACTCAAGCGCCTCTTTCACCCTCATTTTCCCAAGGGTTCTCGCCCTCCCATATGCCTTTTCATTCATAAGTTCATCCAGTGCTGGACCGTTTTTCTTGATATACTCAACTGCTTCATGCAGAAACGGATAGCTGGCAAGCATGGACAAAGACATCAAACAATAAATATAGTTTTCATATTTTAAACCTATGGGAAATTTAAACCCATGTTCCATAGTATATAAATGAGTTTAGGGCTTTTGGATTTTGCTCAGCGAGTC
>JASEEW010000105.1 GCA_030019485.1 Thermoplasmatales archaeon
TATATGCCTTTTTGTATAAATAATGTTTGGTTGAGTATGCATAGAAATCATTGTAAACAACATTTATCTACCTGAAAAACAATGATATAATTAGGTGATAGAAAATAGCTAAAATAAAAATAAAGAAAACAAAACCATACAAACTGGCATATGTTGAGCATATTGGGGATTACGGGAATGTTCCGTTTGATAAATACATTTCCCGGCTGTACGGATAGGCAAAGGAAAAAAGAATCAGGCCTGGTTTTAGGCCGGTAGGGGTATATTATGACTGCCCTGAGACTACACCGCCTGAGAAGTGCAGGAGTGAAATAGGGATCCTGTTCATGGTACGCCAGAGCCAGGGGGCGAAGTTAAATTCAGGGATGTGCCCGCCATGGAGGTAGCAGCGATTAAGCATGCAGGACCTGCAAAGGATTATTCCAAAACCTATGGACTGCTGGGTGAATGGATGGCTCAAAACAATTATGAGTGGACAGGACCTGCTTTTGAAGTCTACACAAAAAAGCCAAAGGCCAGGGGCGGAGAAACAATAATTTATGCTGAAGTCCGGGTGCCTGTTAGAAAAAAAAATAGATTAGGATTTTCAGGACATAGCAACAGTTTACCACCATCTCATACTTAAATCTTTTCCACTATCTACCGAAAGTTTCATTATATAGTGAAACTATGTGTTTTTTTATGAATCCTACAATGCCTAAAACATACAGGGTGATTAAAGGAGTTCTGATGAGTAATGAGTTCACACAGCTTGAAATTCATAAAGAAATAGATATTTCCTTAGGTCAGGTTAATAGTGTTGTGAAATGGTTGGAGTCCAGGGATTTTGTTGAAAAAATCGGGAGGAGATACAGGGTTGTTGATCCAGCTGGCATAATCAGTGTTTTCCCTTTGTTCAGAAACATGAAAGATAACCTTATAGGCAGTCTGAATTTAAGGAGGAGCATGGATGAGATAATTGAAAAACTGCCTGAAAAATGTATTTTGTGTTTGGATTCAGCTTTAGAAAATTATTCTAAATATTTCAGGATAGACAGGATATGTGTTTATGGAAACGACGATACTGTCAATTTGTTCAAGCCATGGGTTGGCGGAAAAACACCTGTGAATATATACAAGCCTGACATGAATGTTGAGGATGATGTTGTTTCAAACAGGAAAAGGGCAACATCAAAACTCAGGACAGTGATTGATTTAGCATGTGATAGAAAAATCTATCTGGCAAAGGATTTGCTAAAGGATTTATGGGGGCTTGAGATTGAATGAATTTTATACGAAGGAAATAATTGAGGAATCATACAAAGAACTGATAAATTTTGTAGGATGGATAAACAAACATTACGGATACTATCCAGTAATCATAGGTGGATGGGCTGTGTTCTCATATGTGAAATCCATGGGCTCAAGGGACATTGACATTATTTTTCCAACAAGGGAAAGCACAGACAGGGTGTTGCTGCCATATTATAGGGCAGCAGGATACAAGAGCAGCGGCGTGTTCACAAAACAATTTTACAAGGAAATAAAAACAGGTAAAAAAATAGAAAGAATATATCTTGACGCCTACTCCCTCGCAGATAGGAATCTTTTGCATGAAAACTCTGAGATAGAAATTCCCTGGAGTTTGGGGATGAAACATTCAAAGGAATGGAAAATAAAGAATGTTGTTGCAAGGGTGCCAAACATTGAGGTGCTTCTGATTTACAGCCAATCCACTGCTGTTTAGTTATCCTTTTTTGAACAGTACCTCACCATCATCTCATACTTTCCTTAAACCTGTCAACCTTTTTACCCTTTTCAGGTTTCCTGAAAACAAAAAGATGCTCATGCATGAGAAGCAGAAAATTGAAAAACTCGGCTTTACATTCTTTCATCACTCTATCTCTAACATCCCCTTTCTGAAGTCCAAACAAACCCTAAATTTCCTAAGAAAACTTAATCCAAGCAATCCATCTACATAGCTCTTTTCTGGTAGATTATGGACAACCATCTGAACATTGTCCGCACTTTTTCCCAGTGCACTTACAGACTTTAAGATTATTAATGGTACTCTTTCAACACCGCTCGCAGTAACCAGAGGAACCCTGTCCTTTGAGAGTTCTGGCTTATAACCAAGAACTTCTGCAATATCCCATGGAATCATCGTGTAGGTTGCACCCGTATCAATCGCCATTTCAATCTTCTTCTTAATATCTTCTCCTCCTAAGGTAACATTTAGTACGATTACAGGTGCTTCAGGATCAAATTTATATCTCATCGAACGCCACCGCATATCCTTTTTTGGGTATTTCACCTGTATAAAACTGACATGTGTACTTCCTCTTCGTCTCTTTTAATGCACCGTATATCTCATCTCTGCTCTTGCTATGTGCTATCAGTTCAACTTCAGTTGGCTGTCCAAACTCATCCTCTTCTACAACCTCTGCAAGCACCCATTGATTTTTAAATTTTCTTTTGATTTCCTCAACTGTTTTCGTTTTTCTCATCATGCAATATTATTGTCTTTCCTCTTTAAATAACTTTCCTTCAGTAGATGTTTATTCTAAAACTGTTGACGGCATAGCCTTTCGAAAAGGTAAAAAATGGAGTCTTTAAATAATCTCTCCAACATCTCAGATTTTTTTCATCTTTACCACCATCTCATACTTTCCTTGAACTTTTCTGTTTTCTCCCCCTTTTCAGGTTTTCTGAAAACAAATAAATGCTCATGCATGAGAAGTAAAAAATTAAATTTTTTGCTTTTCTCAGCCCAGAACGGTGTTGTTTTGCACTGCCATTGATGCTTGATTATGTCTTCTTTCAGAATAAAACCCTCCTCTAAAAATGCCTGCATCACCCTGTATGCAATTGGCACAAAATGCTTGTTCCTCCTTGTATCACCAACAAGGAGCGTACAGTACCTCCCAGGCTTCAGCACCCTATAACATTCTTTTGCCACTATTTTCATTTGCTCAACAAATTCTTTTACGTCATGAACACTGGACAGATCCCCCTTCACCCTTTCTTTAGAATACGGTATTATGCTTGCATAAGGCGGATGCGTGGCAATCAAATGCACTGATTCATTCTCTATCTTGTCCAGGTTTCTTGCATCACCAACCCATGTTTCCTGCTCAGTTTTCGGAATTGAAGAATCTATTGTTTCATACGAAAAATTTAACCTGTCCTTTGTAAGCATTACTGCATCTGGATTAATGTCAACCCCTGTTCCATTCCTGCCAAGCAGTTTGCATTCTATAAGTGTTGTCCCGCTCCCAACCATCTGATCCAAAACTAGCTCACCCTGCTTTGAGTATCTCAGAATAATATTCCTAGCGAGCTGAGGAGGCCAGTTTCCCCTGTAATTCCCCTTGTGCGTCGCCCAGTCCCCACGCTTTGGAAAACTCCATACAGTGTTTGTCTCAAGCTCAAAAGACTCAGGCTGAAGTTCTTTAACTTTCCAGGATTTACCTATCGGTATTTTCACATCTTCAATGAGTATCTCATTATGCGCTGAAATGAAATTTTTATAATCGGAAGATGTGAGAGCGGACATTGGGATATATTTCACGTTTTCCGATCTGGCGCAGCAGTTCTTTTACTTAGTTACAGGTTAGTTATAGGTTAGTTATAAAAAGTTGGAAGTAAGTGATAAATATATATGGAACCAAAACATTATCTCTGCTTTGTGAAACATAAGAAGCACTTTAAAGAGAAAGAAGGAAGTGATAAAAATGGCTAAGAAAAAAGAAACGATAATTGTTGATGAAGGACATATTGAAATTAAAGGTTCTTTATCTAGACATGAAATTGTAAGAAAGGTTATAAATACATTTATTGATGCCGAAAGTCAGTCAAGAGGTAAAGGAGTAAAATTCCGCTACCCTGTGGAGAATTTATCAGTGGGCAAACAACTCTTTATTTTCAGACCAGCAGGTTTAAGGAAATGGAACTTTGATTTTAAGGTAGACGTGTTGGAGGAATTTGGATTGGGGAAAGGGACGCATGATGAAATTAAATTAGACTTTCAAAATAAAAAACAGGAAAACCCACAAAAATTTGGTGTATTGCTGCAAGCTCTTACTGCAATATACAACTGTTCAGAAAATGATGTTGACCAACTGCTGAAAAACTATCCTGATTTACAAATATCATTTCAAACGGGCGCAAAGGTTGATGTTCTTCTGAAAGTAATAAAATGGATGTTTATTATGGAAGACATTGTTTATTGGAATTACCAGGGCCGAGCAATGTTATATACTGTGTTGAAGGATGTATAGATTCAACCAAAAACATAAATCATAATCGTTTCTCAAGAATAATTATACTTTCCTCCCTAATATTCCCCACACTTGTTTTTTGTAATTCTCGCTCTATAACTAAATCTTCTTTAAACCCTATCTTTTTAGCAATTTCCAAAATCATTTCACCATTTGGGACTTCAATATATTTATTGCCCACCATAAAATGATTATTCCCTATAATGATTGCACATTTTGATCCTTTTTTCATTACTCGGTACATTTCTTTTAATGTAAGGAGCATATCTATGAAGAATTTATAGACTCTTAGCCCTGCATCCTGCCTTCCATTACTCAAAAGTATATCTACATATTCATGGACTAAGTTAGATATCTTTAAAGGATCTCTTTCTTCATCCTCAACTAATTTCAACAGCTCTTTTTTATCATAGTTTATTCTGGGATTTCCCATCATGTTTTTTTCTAATTCTTCCATAGAGTTTACCAGTTTCAGTAAAATTAGTTGGAGGTAGTCATTTTTGATGTAGTCCAATGCGGTAGAATAGGGCGGGGAATTAAGAATTGCATCAACAAAATTGTCTTTAGGTGGAAAACCTTTTATTTTCTTCATATTTCTTGTGTCGCCGCAATAAGTTTCTCCATTACTCACTTTAATTTTTAATACCTCATTCAATTTGCAAAACAAATATATTCTCAAATACAAATCATTTATCCTTCCTCTTAAAACTCTCTCAAAATCATTTTTTGTTCTTCTCGATATATCGCTGATTGCTCCACTCAAAGATAAAAGTAAAAATTCTTTTATGGATTTCTCTCTAATATCTTTTAGCAACTCTCTTGCTATAATGATCTCTTGAATAACAAATTCATCATCTTCAAAGCCATTTCCTTTTCTCAGTTCCTTTAATAATTGTTTCGACTCTTCTTTGATTTTTGAAGGCTCTATACTACTTTTAACTAACAATGTTTGCCCCTTATTGGATTGTATAAGCGCCTTTATTTCATTATCTAATCTTTCTAAATAATTATCTATTTCTACTTTCAATTCATCCAGATGAATTTTCACAGAATGGCATTTAACATTACTCATTAAAACAGACAACGGATTAATTTCTACTCCAAGACTATCCAACCCTAAATAACCTGCTTCAACAAGTAATGTCCCGCTTCCAGCAAAATTATCCAAAACTATGCCTTTGTCTTCCGGATAAATATAATTTAATAATGCTCTAACCATTTTTGGATGAAATTTTCCTTTGTATGGATGCATGTAGTGATTCAGATATAAAGAAGCTTCTTCTCTTATAGCAAAATAGTCCTCTAACCTTTTACCTATACTTAATGTGGAAGAGGCGGGTATTCTATAATTGTTATTGAATAAATGGGAAAACAAAACATCAACATTCATATTGATTTCTTTTTTATTTCTGCTTAGTTTTGAAATATACTGAGACTTCTCCAAGAAATATTGATTTGTAATAAATCTAAATAAAATATTTCCATCTTTTTCAAAAAACTGAACATTTTTACCTATATTTCCGTCTGGAAATATCTGTTTTAATATTTTTTCTGGTTTCTCTTTGCTTTCTGTAACCAAAAAAATTTCTCGTACGTAGGCTAATCTTTTCACTAATTTAGTTATATCAATTAGTTCCTCTTTTGTTCCGTAATAACCCTGTATTTTTCCATACGGTAACTCTGTTGTTATTATGTCCTGTATTCTTATTGGTTCAGAAGTGAACAAATTTAATGGCTTTTTGGAGAGTTTATCAAAAAAATTATGAATTGTTTTCACTTCACCAAATAGTCCTATCAGTTCTAATTTAGCGAAATCTTTTGCTTCATGTTCACTTTTTATGCTGTTGAATATTTTGAAATAAAAATGTACTGTCATTTCCCCCTCTTTTTATTCAACTCCTCTCTCATAAACATCTCCACTTTTTTAGATAAAATAAAACCATTTTCTTCACAGTGCTTGCGATATTCCTCATAGGTTTTTTCATCAATGCTTAAGGTAACTGGTTTCTTGTTGTTCATCCTGACCCCTATAAATATGTATGTTTATATGTACTCATAAAGATTTGGTGCATTTATAATATTTTTAGGTACTAATTATGGATAAACATATCCTTTTCCTTTACAGTCAGGACAAACAATCGTTTCCAGTGCTTCCTCTGTTGAATCTACTATATCTGCTGCCGGAGCATATTTTGTTCCCTCACAGAATGGGCAAATGCTCTTTTTCTTCTTATTCATTCTATCA
>JASEEW010000106.1 GCA_030019485.1 Thermoplasmatales archaeon
TACGTTCTGTTTCATTTTTTCACCAAAAAAATAGAAACGACGTAACCTATAATAATTACTCAAGTGGCGAAGTCAAGAATAAAGAAAACATCTCCAAAGTTGGGGGTCATAGTGCCCAAAAATATGGGAATTTAGGATTTTCTCTCATTTTGTATCACCAAACAAAATGAGGATATGAGCTTCTTTAATCTTTACTCATGTGGCGAAGTCAGGTATATAAATATTTAACTGTTTTTGATTGAATCCGTCGATATAAATTTCGTATCAAAATTAAACATATCAGAAGTCTTGCCCCCTGTTCGTTATATAATTCTTTTTGTCCGTCGAGTAATATTGAAACTAACATTTTCAGCATAAACAAAGTTTTTGCGAATCAAAAATTTGAGCACATGCCACAAGGCACGAACCTTTTATGCTATGTTAGATACTGTTTCGCCATTTTTATCATCTTTTTTTCCTTCGAAATCAAACAGCTTAGGAGCATTAAAAGATAAAGAGAATTCCTTAATTCTTTTCTCTGCCAACTTTACGTATTCCTCATTTATGTCATATCCAACATAATGGCGCCGGGTTTTTATCGCCGCAATAGCCGCCTGTCCACTTCCTATAAATGGGTCCAAAACAACTTCTCCCTCAAAGGTATAAAGCTGAATTAATCTATATGGCAAATCCACTGGAAAAGGAGCAGGATGACCCACTTTCGTTGCTGGTTCTGCATCAAATGTCCATATGCTTTTTGTAAACTCAAGGAACTCCTCCTTAGGAATTGTACTCTTTCTTTTCAGATTTCCCCTTGAAAACATGCCTTTGGAAAATACCAAAATATATTCATGAATGTCTCTCAATATTGGATTTTTAGCGGAAAGCCAACTCCCCCACGCTGTAGAAGGACTTGAGCTTGAGGCTTTGTTCCAGATAATTTCACCTCTCATTAGAAAGCCTAATTCAAACATATCTTCTACAATAAAAGCATGAAGTGGGATGTACGGTTTTCTTCCCAAATTGGCGATATTGATACAAACCCTCCCTCCAGGAACTAGAACCCTTTTAACTTCACCCCATACCTTTTTCAAAAATTCTCTATATTCATCCAATGTAAGGTCTTTATCATATTCCTTTCCCACATTGTATGGCGGTGAAGTTACCATTAGATGAACGCTGTTATCAGGTAATTCTTTCATTTGTTCACTTGATTCGCAAAATATTTTATTAAGAAATTTTGGGGGGATGGGATTCTCTATATATTCAGACACACACTCTTTAGGCAAGCCTTCATATAATCTGCTGGAATAGAATTTTGTTGAGTCATGATTGATTCTTCCTGGTGAACCAAACGTGCTTGTTTTGGTCCCATTCTTTTTATTATTAGCCTTCATATTTAATCCTCCTTCCATAAGTCAACCCATCTTTTATAAGAATTGAATTCTATTTTTGTTCTTTGCCAATTTATAACAATTCTCTTAGAATCTTTGTCGGCAACTAAATTTGATAATGCTTCTTTAGTAATCTCAACACCCCTTGGATTTGTTCCAGGCTTGGGAAGTTTAATATAATTCTGTCTACCTATTTCATCAAATAACCTTTTCTGGACTTCCAATGGGATGTAATAAAATCCTCCAGTGTCGTCCCAATTGATTTGAACAAGCAACATATCACAATGAGGATAATAATTGTCCCGAAACTCTTTTGCTTTTTGAGCATCAACGGTCCATATAAGTTTGACTCCACCAAGGCTCTTGCCAGTTATCGTCTTAATAGATACTGGTACTCCGAACAAATGGGCATCAACTTCTGGTTCAGTGATAGGGATTTCGGTTTCTACATTTGCTTCACCAAATTTAAAAATAAGCAAAGCTACGATTATCCTTTCTCGAACTGAGCCGACTTCCATTCCAGTCTTACCTGCTCTCGAACTTTCTAATTCTGCAAGTTGAAATAAATATGGCATCCTTCTTTTAATCTTCTCTACAAGTTTTTCATCTTCAAATATCTCTATTAAATGGTTTGACATTTTTTATTCCTCCGTTCTTTCAGCGAAATGGCGTATAACTCCGGTATATACAAACCAAGTTCGTATATCCTTCCATTTCGGTGTTATATCCAAACTGTTCAATTTATGTATCAATATCTCACTCACTCTTTTCCCTCGCCTTCTCCAGCATGATTTTCTGTTCAATAGATGCAACAAGTCTTATTGTTTTGTTGACAACATCAGCGTTAAGACTTATAGAGTCAATGCCGCTTTTTACAAGGAACTCCGTGAACTCAGGGTAAACAGACGGCGCCTGACCGCATATTGAAACAGTACATCCTTTTTCATGAGCAGCCTTTATCAGATGAGCAATTGCTCTTTTCACAGCATCGTTTCTTTCATCAAAATACCCGAGCTGCGCAAGTATTTCAGAGTCCCTGTCAGCGCCCATAATAAGCTGCGTTAAATCATTGCTTCCTATTGAGAAACCATCAACAAGCTCTGCAAACTGGTCTGCAAGGAAAATATTGCTTGGAACCTCAGCCATTATCCATACCCTGAAATCATTGCTTCTTTCAAGCCCTTCCTCCCTCATTATCTCCAGCACTTTTTTTACCTCATCAACTGTTCTAACAAATGGCAGCATAAGCCAGAGGTTTTTCAGACCGGAATCCCTGACCTTTTTGACTGCTTTTAACTCAAGCCTGAATGCCTTTTCATATTTTTCACTCACATATCTGCTTACACCTCTCCATCCTATCATTGGATTTGCCTCAACCGACTCATATTTTTCCCCGCCTTTAAGATTCCTGTACTCGTTTGTTTTGAAATCAGATGTCCTGAGCACAACAGGTCTTGGATAAAAAGCACGCGCAACCTTTGAAAAACCATCAATAAGCGCATCAATAAATATCTGTGGTTTTCCTTCCTCTATTAAAGCGCACGGGTGCCTGCCGACATAGGATGTTACAGTGAACTCTTCTCTCATCAGTCCCACACCAGATACTGGGAGTTTGGCATATTCCTCTGCCTTTTCAGGAACGCCAAGGTTTATATAGATTTTTGTTCCTGTAACAGGGACATATTCTGCTGATGGTAAAACCTCTTTTTCTTCTTTCTTTTCTATCTCAACAGCACCTTCATACACAATGCCTGTTGATGCATCAACCGTGATTTTCGCTCCTTCCTTCAGCACTTCTGTTGCCTTCCCGGAGCCTACTATACACGGAATACCAAGCTCCCTTGAAACAATCGCAGCATGACACGTCAACCCTCCCTCATCGGTGACAATTGCCTTTGCCTTTTTCATCCCTGGAACCATGTCAGGTGTTGTCATTTTTGTCACAAGAATATCACCTTCCTTTATTTTACCAAGTTCTGATGAATCCTTGATAATAACAACCCTGCCGGTAGCTGTTCCAGGGCTTGCAGGCAGTCCCTTCACAAGAATATTTTTTTCTTTAACAAATTTTTCTTCCTTTTCCATTTTTATCTCCTCTTTTTTAATTGTTGTCACAGGTCTTGCCTGAACAATATAAATCTCATTGTTTTCCATGCACCATTCAACATCCATCGGCTCATTGTAATGTTTTTCAATTCTTTTTCCAATCCCAGCGAGTTTCACTATATCATTATCAGACATTTTTTGCTTATCCTGCTGTCCTTCCTCAACCTCAACCTCTGTTGTCTTCCCCTCCTCACCCTTCACGTATTTTATTTTCTGAACTGCTATATTTTTATCCTCAATCTCAAGGCTGTCCTGGTCAACAACATACGTATCCGGCGTTATTTTTCCTCCAACAATGGTTTCACCAAGACCATACCCTGCCTCTATAAGCACCTTTGGTTTGCCTGTTATAGGGTCAGATGTAAACATCACACCTGAAACATCAGCATTCACCATTTTCTGAACAACAACAGCAAGCCTGACATCCTCATGCTTAAACCCCTGCTTTTCCCTGTAAAATATTGCCCTTGGGGTGTAGAGTGATGCCCAGCATTGCTTCACACTTTCTAATAATGTCTGCTCACCTTTTACGTTCAAATATGTTTCTTGCTGCCCAGCAAAACTCGCCTCTGGCAGATCCTCAGCAGTTGCAGAGCTCCTGACAGCAACAAAACCATCATCAAGCTTCCTGTAAGCATCCAGTATGTCAACCTCTGTTGTCCATGGGATGTTAGCATTGGTTATGATTTTTTTTATCATCTCTGATTTTTTTTCTAAGTCATCCGAATCATTTACGTTGGTATTCCTTAAAATATTAAATACAGAATCCTTTGTTTTGGTTTCTTCAAGGAAACTCCAAAAAGCATCTGCTGTAACAATAAATGCGGGTGGGACAGGAAAATCGTTTTTGAGCATCTCGCCAAGGTTAGCGCCCTTCCCGCCGGCAATTCCAATATCTTTCCTGTTTATATCCTGGACCCATTTTATTGTTTCCATAAAACCACCAAGCATATATGCTTTTACTGGGTAAAAAACATTTTTATTTTACGTTTTTCTTTCCTCAATTAAAATAGAACAGGGAGATGGAATTTTCATCTTTGCCCTCTGCATCGCCTCTTTTGCTATCTGAACATGCTCCTTTTCAATGTTTAATGTCATGATTTTCTGACCAATCTTCACCCTCGCAGCAGTTCCAACTGCTTTGCCGAATGCCCTCCTCATGCCTTGTGACACCCTGTCAGCACCTGCGCCTGTTGCCTGCTTGTTCTCCCTTAAAACAATATGGGGATAAGGTCTAATTTTCAGATGATAATTGTTTTCCCCTATCTTTCCTGAAGCGTATTTGTTTGCAGCAATCCTCGCAGCCTCCAGGGCGGAATGCCTTATCTGACACGATTCTTTCACAGCAAGCGTGACAGAAAAAGGATAACTTTTCTGGAGATTACCGTAATCAAAATGCACGATTTTTGGCTGGGGTACGCCTCCCATGTATTCCTTTCTTGTATAAGATTTTCCCCTTATTTCCCTGTACATCCTTCCAGGTTTTCTTACCATAAAAGCCGAATATGTGTTCTGGTTTATTAAGATTGCCCCCAAGGTAGTAGTTAGGGACTAGTAGTCAGGGATTAGGGACGGACAAGTAGTTAGAAGTCAGAAGTTAGGGATTAGGGAGAAAAAGCAAAACAGTTTCCCTAGCCCCTAGCGGTTAATGGTCATATGAATTGAGAACACCTCTTTCTTGATCTTTGGTTGATTTTAAACGGTATTTTCTTAATGATTTTTGATTTCTGTTCTTTCTCGAAATGGATATGCAAGATTTCTTCTTTTACATTCCATTCTGCCAAGACAAAATAGTTGATGTATGAAAGAGGGAGGGGTTATCTTTTCGTTTAAGACATCAATGAATGCCTTACCATTTCGTTCTTTGTCTTCTTTGACTTGTCTGATAAAATACACTTTGGGAACGAAGTTTTTTTTTGATTGCCTTCCTTTTCTTCAGCGTTCGATAGTTTGTGTATATTTTAGATGCTTGGTTGAACAATTCCATCTTTTCATCCACTTCCTTCAAGTTCTTGAATTTGATTTTGTTCCAGAACCTTCGTGAGAACACGGAATTGTTCCCTTCTATTGAAGCTTGAGAAAACGGTTTTCTTGGAACGGAAAAGACTGGCACAACCCGTTTTTCTAGAAGGAATGCTATTGTCCTACTGATGTATTCTTTTTCCTGAAACACTTCCAATGGTCGCTGCACAGTTGTCTACTTTAAGGAAGTCTGTTTTCTCAAAGTTTGCGAAGAAATCCTTGCATTGGCGGATGAGATTATCTGATGTTTCCCCTTCTACACGCTTGTAGTATCGTAGCCGAGGTTTTCTCTTAAAGGAAAAACCTATGAAATTGAGAGGTTTTGCTTCTACCTGTAATGTATTTCCTGCCGATGAAATCAGATTCCAGCACTCTACCGCCGAGAAGATAGTAGATGGTGTGTTCAGGATAACAGAGATATCGAGAAGCTCCTTTATGCCTGTCTCTTCTCCTCTTTTTTGAAAGCCCTAATTTCGCCAGCGTCCTTGTGATAGTTCGTATCTGGGGGGGGTGACTTGAATGGTATAACCTTTTCCATTCTTGCAGAATTGCTTCAGGACCAATGTAAAACCGGGATGAGTCATTGTTTAGTTTTTCACGGATTTCTTTAATCCTGCTCACCGTCAAACGGTCCCATTTTCTCCTCTTGCCTTTCTGCCACCCACGATTATCCACTGTAACATCTTGTTCGTGGGATTTGGTCCAAGCTAAAACAAAGTTAATAGAGACTCTCTCCTGTCTTACAATCTCACGCTTAGATAACTTTTTTTAAAATATAAATCATTCACCCTTCGTCTTAATCTGATCAATCTTTGTTTGTCCATAGAAGATTGAATAGATTATCGGCTTAATATTGTAACTGAGAATAAGAGCTGAAAAAACGTTCTCATTTCATTTGGCTATTAACCCCTAACTACTGGTTTCTTCCTAACCCCTAACTACTGACTACTAACTACTACCCTTGGG
>JASEEW010000107.1 GCA_030019485.1 Thermoplasmatales archaeon
TTTTTTTCCCATCCTATGTAGGAAATGGGATTACTTACTCTTTACCTTTTCGGACAACGCCGCTCATATGCGATTATTTTGCCTTAACAATTTCTTCAATTTTTTTCACAATCTCATCAAACGCCTTAGCAGATTTTGATTCAGGATAACTTGCAATAAATGGTTTCCCAGAATCACCTGTTTCCACAATCCTTGGATCAATAGGTACCCTACCAAGAAACCTAACCCCTAAATCTTTTGCAGCATTCTCACCACCACCAACCTTAAACAAATCTATTTTTTTACCGCAGTACGGACATATTAAACCACTCATATTCTCAATGATTCCCATGATATTCATATTTAATTTTCTTGCAAAACTCACAGCCTTCCGTGAATCAAGAAGCGCAACATCCTGGGGTGTGGTAACTATGATCGCAGAGCTTTTGGGTATGAGCTGGGCTATACTGAGCGGCTCATCACCAGTACCAGGTGGTAAATCCATAATCAAATAGTCTAAATCACCCCATGCTACATCCTCAAGGAACTGCTGGATTACTTTCATTTTCATTGGTCCTCTCCATATTACAGGTGTGTCCTTACTTTCAAGTAAAAAACCCATGCTCATAACCTTAAGTCCTGATGCTACTGTAACAGGCTGGATTGTTTTTCCATCACCGCCAAGTTTTTCTTTTTCAATACCAAGCATCTTCGGAATATTTGGACCATGTATGTCCGCATCAAGCAATCCAACCTTTTTACCATTCATTGAAAGTTTAAGCGCAAGATTTGCTGCTACTGTACTTTTTCCAACACCACCTTTCCCACTTAAAATTGATATTTTATGTTTTGTTTTTTTCAGATTTTCCTGAAGTTTCATCTCAGAATACATAAAAACAAAATAGTTTGAATACTAAATCCTTTTTTCCCCGAACATGTTCGGAGTACTATACCTATTTTTGACCATTAAAATACTGTGAGAGTATTTTATACTCACCTTTTCTCAGAATTTCTGACAGAGTTGAAATAGATATTTTTAGGATTTTCGCTAATTCCCGTATGCTTATTTTTTTTGGTACATCAAAATATCCTTTTTCCAAAGCGACTCTAAGGTTTTCTTCCTGTTTCGACGTTAACACCGTTTCATTCCCAACGTTTGAAATTTTTATAATGTCAACCTTGCAATGATATTCTTCCAATTTCTTAATCAGTTTTTGGATGGAGTTATTTTCAACACTGATTACCTTCCATTGTAGCTCACCATTAGATGATATTGCAGAGTTCAGAAAACACCCTGAGTGTGTTAATGCTTCGCACGCAACGCATTTGCTTGTTGAAACCGCCGCTAACACTCTATTTTTTCCAGAGTGTGTTAATGATGCTATATTAATCCCACATACAGACGGTATTTTTTTGATTTCAGTCGTAAACTTGTTTAAATCATCAACATTGTAAATCTCCAGAAGTGCCCGCCCCCCCTCCTTTGCAAATGGGATGCAATCCAAAATCCTGATTCTCACAGGATGTTCTTTTGAAACATCAGCTATCCAGTTGTTACGAATTTTCAGGTTTAAGACTGCCTCTATCATCCAAGCACCAATAACTTTAACAGGTATTATATTTTCCTCAATCTACCATAATCCCCCGTATTTTTCTATGTCTTATTTTTTCTAACTCTGGATCAAACTCATTCATCTAAACACCTCTCCAACTTCACAAATTTCACATCCATTTTTTCAGAATCCACAACAGCAGCATTCCTGTATTTAAGAGGACCAGGGTTAACACATAATGTATCCCCCACCATGTCAGTTCCGGATGCCTTATGCGCGTGTCCGCAAAACAGCAGTTTAGGTTTCAATTCATGGATAATTTCATTCACAGCATCTGATCCTACCACAATGTTTCCTTCTTTACCTACCTTACATACCGGCGGTGAATGAAGAACCAGTATCTTCTCTTTATTAACTTTTTTAATCTTTTCTACTAAACCCCTAATCTTTTCTTTTGGATATCTAAGAACAAAAAATTTTTCTTCCTCATCCCGAGTGATTTCGCCACCAAAACCTGCAAAAACATATTTTTCCTTAAAAAAGAGCTGCTCATGCAAAGGATAAATATTTTCCATTTTTGGCAGTGCTGAAAAGTATCTGGACTCAGGCGCATCCATATTCCCCAGAACAACAAGCACAGGCGCTTTCTTTCTTATGTTTTTGTAAAAGTAATCATAAAGCATCAGATCCTCCTTTTCCTCATTTTTAATCTCGTTTTTCTCTTTATCTGGTTTTCTACCAAGTTTTTTTGATGAAAGCCATTCATTTCCTCTGGCATATCCTTTCACGATATCGCCGCAGAAAACAACAACATCCGGAGACTCATTGTCTATCAAACTGTTTAATGGCTCCATGACTTCTTTTGCGCCATGGAAATCTGATGTGACGATTATTTTCATAAATTTACCTTCTTTCCTTTTTCTGCCACTGTTCTTGCAAAAATCCCTCCCCTTGGCGCCCATTCAATCTCAACAATGAGCCATTCAGGAGCGCAGGCTCTGTAAAGGGTTTTTGCTATTTCATCAGTAGCATACTCCTGCCATGTGCGCTTGTTTCTCCAACATGAAAGATAATCCCTGACAGATTTGCCTTCAAGGATTTTGTTTTTCGGCTTGTATCTTATTTTAACAATCCCCTGGTCGTGGCGCTCTGAAACAGGGCACAGGCATTGAAACTCAGGATAGCTCCATTCAACAACAGATTGATGCTTCCTTGAGGGGAATGTTGTGAGTTTGAAATCAACCTTTTCCGTTTTTGCAGCTCCTGCTTTTGAGTAATCTGTCATGTTTACAGGATGCGCATCTGCGTTTATAAAGTTTCAGGAATTTGGTTGTGTCCACTTAATTGTTGGTATAACGTTCCCAGCATATGCGACATTGCGACCGAAGGGAGCAAATTTGGGCGAAGCCACGAAGTGGTTGAGCCGTATAGCCCGTGTTATACGCCGTCGCTTCTTTAGATAGCAGCATGTAATTACCAGCCTGGGAAATTTTTCTTGATGAACTCCTCCATCTCCTGTACATCTTTCGGGTTTTTGCAGCCTTTTTTCCAATCATCTAGAACGTTTTCAAAATATTCCCATGGAGCATCTACAGCCCAGTCTTTATATTCGGATTTTGATTCTTTCTCGAACCGATAAATTCCTTTCAAAATTCCCATACAATAATTCTTCGACTCGGTGGGCATTGAAAGATCTTGATACTTTTTTAGCTCTTCTATGAATGGTTCTAATGCCTCTTCAAACATTTCCCACGCTTTATCCGTCGGGTCGACATAGCCATATCTGGTGCTTCCAGATTGATCCCAAACATCTTCAACTTCAATATTATTTAAATCAAAATATATCTGTGATGCAATATCTTCAATATCCACTCTCCTTAGATATTCCATTGCAATTTCTTTAATTCGTTTTGCGATTTTTGCATCCTCATTAGCAAGAGTTTCTAGTATGGCAAAAGCATCATTTGCATTAATCTTGTCAAAAACATTTTTGTTCTTTGTTTTAGATGATTCTTTCTTTTTTCCGACCATATCAACACCTTACTGTCATTCCCTACGTAACGTTATCTGTCATAGCGATGGCGTATAACGTTCCCAGCATATACGACGTTGCAACCGTAGGGAGCAATGTCCCGAAGGGCAAGGCGTAGCCGTAGCATATATGCTGTGTTATATGACATTCGGCACAAATCATGTTATTCTCCCGTATATCCACACATTCCGACACGCGGAGAATTAACCACTGGCAACAGCATATCTTCGCCACACTTATGTTCCTGAGCGCACTTATCACAAAGCCATCCTTTGCCCTCATAGATACATTGTGTACAAACTTGTGTAGCGAGTCTCCCACACATTTCACAGATTATCTGTGGTGGATCATTCTTAGCCAAAATCTGAATTGATTTGTCCTTGATATTTTCTTCGCGTTCTGACAGAACTTGCAACTCCAGGTGCGTAGTGGTTCCAAAGTCATATTCGTAATGGAACTTGAGACCAGCGTGCAGAACAGATCCTGTGCGGATGTTCATGTTCCTCGGTGGTGTCCCTCTACCAAATATCATAGGCCACATAGCATCTACGCCACCAGTCTCCCGCTCATAGTGTAGATTACCGATGGTGAAAGCACTCAGATGTCCGCAACACTCTACCCAGGTTTCTCTAAGAAAGCCATCCAGGTCTTCAAGTTTTGCATCCGCTGGTACATCAAGATGCATCCAATACTCAGGCTGGTTGCTTCCCTCAACCACGAGATGGAATATTCTCTTATCCCGCAGCTTTGACTTCCGTCCATAGGATGGCTTCATAGAAGCAATTTTTCTTTGCTTGCACGACTTCAAGTGGTTGGTCATTGCAGCTTTTGGGAAGGTGTCCCCACAAAAACTGCATTCTCCATTCAATTCTTGCGTTTCCATTTTCTGTCCATTCATTTCAAAACCCCCTTATCTGTATGCCAGTTCGACTTTATAAACAGAATGTCAGATAACGGCATGGCGGATATGCGAAGTTGCGAAGCAACTTGGGTGAGCGAAGCGAACCGCATACACCGCGTTATACGCTGTCGGACGAAGGCGAATTGGTCATGCATTGAAATATCCCTTTCCGATTTCTCGCATATACTCATTTATAGCCTCTTTGATGAGTTTTCTTCGTTCTACGATAAAATCTCTAAACTTATCTACTTTCCATAACTCTGTATCTAATGGAACAAGCTGAGCTTTCAAGCGATCTGCTTCGATATTCCTTAAATAGTCCTCGGGTTTGGATTTCAAAATTATTCTGTTTGCCTTTTGTGAAAGGAATGCAATATTTGCAATATCATCCATTTCATGTGTTTTGAAATTCCCACTTGCTTTCAATATTGCTTTTGGAAAGATATGGTGTAGTTCAAGTTGATGTTCAGGACCTACATTAGTAGAACTTAGAATGTTTCCTGTAAACCAGTCTTTGGCATTCTTCTTTCGCGAAATAGCAAATATTAGAGGTAGAAATGAATGCCGCTGGTACTTTCCTTCTATCATCTCAGGTGTTATGTCAAAACTGGGAACATCCCTTCTTAAATTATCAACCATTCTGTTAATCGAATCAGTAGATACTATGGCTTTCAAATCCTGATCAATCTTTGTTTCTGGGCTACCTGTGAACCTTCCGTGGATAGTTGCCTCAAAAAACCAAAATAAAAGCCCTTTTACCTCATCGTCTGTTAGCTGACCTTGCTTTTTCGATAAGTAAGCCACAAGAGGAACGAGGGCATTTATAGAAGGTATCCAATCCGATGACTCGATTCCAGCGTTGTTCCTCAAGAAGTTAATGGTGTGATCAACGGCTTTCTTGGTTCTTTTCCATATATCCTCAAGTTCGGTAGGGGTTTTCTTCCATAAAGCACTTAAATACCGGAATCTGCTTTGACCTGTGCTGACTGCAACAAAACACCTCATCAGAAAACGGGCTTCTAAATCATAGTTTGCCTGTTCATAATCGTCTAAAGCACTTTCAAATTCTTTAACTAAGGCTCCTGGCCAATGAAATGCAAGTTGAGCCATCGCTAATTCAGCTTCTCTTAGCCTAGTCCCTCTTGAATTGACTCTTATAAACGATTCTGTAATTTCCTCATAATCATCTGTATGTATAATCATGACTGGGTAGCGGTATTCTTTAATTTTTTCCAGAACAGACAGTCTATCGAGATATTCGTCTAATTTCAGCTCATCAATCTGCAAGGAATGAGAATCCAATTGTGGTTTTAGTTTTCGCCAAATTTTAACTGCACCCTCGTTAATCACATCCTTTACAGAAATCCACAAGGGGTTTGCCTTCAATTTTCGGCTATAAATCTGAAATGATTCCTCGTCAACATTAAAATAAACATCTATTTCTCCACTAAACACCTTTGTTAAGGATGTTAATCTTTGCTGTCCATCTAGGATCAAGAAATCTGGCGCTTTTTTGCTATTCTCGTCAAGAGCTGTATCTCGTAGTTCGGGTAGCTCTTTGGGTTTCCACAGAAGAATAAGCCCTGATGGATATTCACGGTAGAGAGAATCTACCAAGTCTCTTGCTTGTGGCCTATTCCATACATAACTTCTTTGTATTTCAGGTAATCCTAGTGCTCCTTCTCCAAGTTCTTCAAGAAGCACACTTACAGGCTTATCAGTTCTTTCTAATTTTGCCATGATTTAAACCTCCTACATTCTTTTATTCGCCGAAGTCCGATTGCGTATAACGGCATGGCGGATATGCGAAGTTGCGAAGCAACTTGGGTGAGCGAAGCGAACCGCATATCCGCCTGTTGCCCGAC
>JASEEW010000108.1 GCA_030019485.1 Thermoplasmatales archaeon
GTTTCTAAGTACCTAATTTTTTTAGATGGGTAATACAAGGATAACGACGGAAAAATTCAATAAGTCGTAAACTCGGGATTAAACTATATATTTTATAGTTATCGTTGCATAATGATGTTGTAGATTGTTATCAATATCCACCCTGCATCAATTACGGAAAGCTCCAACATAACCCCTACAACATTTAATCCCAGATTCCGATCACATATGATTTTTGTAAAAGGCAGAAGCGCGAGGGAGGAAATAAAAATCACCACTGTTAATATCAACGGAAAATTCACATTGTGAAATATAAGACTTTTTTTCCCCTCCAATTTTTTCAGTTCTTCTTCCTTTTCCAAATATTTTAAATATTCTGGTGGTCCTTCAATCAGGACACCCTCTGGTAGCCCCAGTCTTTCTGACATATACTCATAAAAATCTACAGGATCTATAGTTTTCTGTATGTCATCCTTTTCCCTTCTAACAGAATCAATATCCTTTTGCATAAGTTCTAATCTAAATAATAAAAACATTCCTACAATACCAAGCAAGGCGGCAAAGGACTGCGCAGTAGCGCTAAGATACCATCGAATATCAGTTTTTTTTAATATAACCGCACCAGAAGAAGATAGATACCAACAAAAAACCATTAAGAAGATTAACATACTAATGACCAGATACCATGGCAGCCATTTTTTCTGTTTTTTCATCCTTTCTCTTATTTTAGTTTTTTTCACAATTTTCTACATTATTAAGATTACTTATTAAGCTTGTGTTTGAAAGGATTCCTTATTTGGCTAATGAGCCCTCTAAGGCCGTGTTTCCTTTGTTCTAACACTGGAAACACCCCGGTATTACAAATTATTCATTTAACATTGCTCATATCAACCGCGGTTTTTATCCATCTCAGATAGGAGTTAATAGCTGCCCTTAGTGCGCTGACATCATCTGCCATTATGCTCAGTATAAGCTTATTTTTTTTGTTTTCTATCTCCACTTTTGTGCGCGGCAGGATTCTTTTACTTTCAGGTAAAAGTGATTTCGCAATGATATCTGCTGTAAACTCGTCAAGTGTAAATGTGAAAACTGCTTTTTTCATCTTGCCCTGATTTTTTTTGTTATGTTCGGGCGCTCCTTGTAAAATATTCTTGAGCCGCACTTGTCGCACTGCAGTCCAACAACACTCACGTCCACATTAATGGGTTTTTTGCATACAGCGCATTTGTACTTATACATTTGGAGTTACCTCCTCAACTATCTGTGTAACAGGCGTGTATGCCCCGCCAGTGAATTTTAAGCCGCAGCGCCTGCATTCCCAAATACCAGAACCCACCCTTCTCACAGATTTATAATTGCATTTTGGACAATGATATTTTTCCTTTGTCTTTGCTTCAACAGCATTTATCTGGCTTTTTACACTGACACCGTATCTTGCACCAAACTTTGCAGATATGCCAAGTTTTTTTGTTTTTTTGCTCATTTTATCAGCTCCCTTATCCTGTCACCTTTTATTTTTGATGAGTTTATTATGGATTTTACCTCGTCTAACGTGAAACTACCATTTAAACCTTTCTGCATGGCCCTGATGTCGCCGTTTTCATCTATTGAAACAGTCAGGCGCGCATCAGCAACAGTTTCCTCGTCTAAGGATGGGTCGAGCAGGATAGCACTGCCTATTTTCACGGATGTGCAGGAAACAGGATAATGCTCAACCTCTAACTTAAAATCTTCACCAATCTCAAATCTTTTTGCAGGCACAACCGTATCGGTTAAAGCTGAGAGTGCACCAATGGATGACGCATCAAACAAATTACCATCATAGTCTAAAACATGTATATCCAGAAATAAAACCCATACCTTCTCATTCTTGGTTATGCAGAGTTTTTTAAAATCCACGGTTTTGCTTTCCCTTATCCCCCTGTCAACAACCCTCGCAATCTCTATTGCCTCTGGCGACGGGGGTCCTGATTCAAATGTTGGTGATGCAAGCGGTGTCAGCTCTGCTGATGTTGTCAGAACACCAGAATCCTGGGTATCAGGATATGGCTCCCCTGGAGCCATCTTTACCCCGACCATAACTGAGGTATCCCCGAGTTTCACCAGCGCGGAGCCCTCGGCGTTTTTTGCAACACCCTTTTCTATTTTTATTTCCCTTGGCTCATCAAATTTTCTCCCATCCACTCTTTTTCCCTTTGCTGCCAGCTGGCATATGTAATCCCTTTTTATTTCCGAGAGCATTTTAATCACCTGTGTATTTTTTCATCAGCGCCTCTTTCTGCATTTCATAAATTTTCATGCATGCATTCATACCCAGAGTTACTGCTTTGTTAAACTCCTCCATGGTCAGGTGCCCGTCCATCTGAAGTAAAAGTATTTCCCCTGTCCTAGGCATAATGGCGATTGGCAGGTCCGCCTCCCCCAGGTTGTCCTCCTCCTTTCCCAGGTCCAAAACAATTTGCCCGTCCACCTTTCCAACCGCGCATGCTGACACAAAATCCCTCATTGGTATGCCTGCGTCAGCCAGTGCCACGGATGCTGCTGTTAGACATGTGCATCTTGTCCCTGCATCAGCCTGCAGTACCTCCATGTAAACATCAATGGTTGCCCTTGGAAACTGCTCTGTGAATATAACCCTATCCAGTGCCTCTGACACGATTTTTGATATTTCAACAGACCTTCTGTCAGGTCCCTGTCTTTTCCTGTCTGAAACAGAGAAAGCCGCCATGTTGTATCTGCAGGACACGATCGCCTTCGTAGGATTCTGGATATGCCTTGGCTGAGCCTCCCTTGGACCATAAACCGCGGCAAGCACCTTGTTTCCGCCCCATTCAACGTATGCTGAGCCGTCTGCTCTTTTCAAAACACCTGCCTCTATTTTTATTGGTCTCAGCTCATCAAAGGATCTTCCATCAATCCTTTTACCATCCTTTATTAATTCCATATTATCACCTTTGCTCAATGGTTATGGGCTTAAGGGATGGCTTACCCTTTTCCCTGACTACTAACCCCTGACTACTAACTACTCTCATTTTATCACTTTCCCTCTAAATATTTACCTATCGCATCTGTAAGACCAAATGTGTGCGCCTCTTTTTCAATTTTTTTTATTGCTGCAACAGCAGTACTGACATTCCCGCCATCCAGCCATATCCTGCCGTTCTGCCCCACAAACATCCTGCATTTTGTGCTCCTTTTTATCAGGGATATCATAGAGCCGCCTTTACCTATAACCCTTGGTATCCTGGAAGGGGGTATTTCCATCAGCTGTCCTCCTGTGATTTTTCTCAGCCCTATGTCCTTCATTGTTACCTGAACCCTTTTAATCTCATCAACACCTGAAACTTTCACCAAAACAGCATCGCCTATGTTTAGAAATTTTGCTGCATCCCCAAAATCAACCCTCCACGGGGATTCAGTAATATGCAGCAATGCAGGATACGGTGAGTTGATGTCCACAAGCCATGAACTTGGACCAACTTCAATGATTGTACCTATGATGCAGTCATGAACTTTTGGGATATATCTGCCACTCAGGGGGACAACATTAACCCTGTTTGCCCTCACGCTTTTCACACCAAGCACGGATGCGTAAGCCTGTTTTCCCTCATTGTAAACACCGGGGCCTGGTTCAAGGTTTTCACCAAGAAATTCACCTGGCAGGACAATCTCCCTTTTTTTATTTTTACTATTCATAATAATCATTTAAACAATTTTTGTCTCAGCATTACCCTTTGTTTTATCATTCAGTCTGTCATAAAGCTCATTCTGCAAACCAGCAGGGAGTTCAACAACCCCTATCCATGAACCGTCCTTCTGCCATTCCTCTTTTTTAATCTCACCAAAACTTTTTATGTCACCGTAAACCTTTCCGCAGTCACTGCCTGAAAGTTTTACTGCAATCCTGATTTTTTCAAAACTGATTGGCAGGACAGGTCTTAATGCCTTAAGGACCTCCTGAACCTGGGCATCAACAGGTTTAAACGGGTCTATTTTCACCCTTGCCTCCTCCATCGCCAGCTTTATTCTCTCAGGAGGATGAGGGGTTTTTGTCTGAGGGTTTATTGAATTTCTGACAATGTTTGCAACAATCTGCTTCCTTTTTTCCTCCATCATTTTCCTTCTCTGCTCAGTTGTCAGCTGGAGCTCGCCTTTTAAAACAATCTCCTTTGCAACTGTTTCCACATCATCAGAACCAAATACCTCTTTTAACTTTTCCTCTGACACCCTTGTTCCTTTTTTTGAGTCCTTAAAAATTGTGTCTATGACAAGGTTTTCAATTATGTTTACTACCTCGTTGTTTTTTATTTTCTGCGCTGCGCCAGGGTCTATCAGCACCTCAAATTTTTCCCCTTTTTTCTCATACCTGGCAATCACCGCATCTTCAAGCTTAACCATTTTTCACCTTTTCTTTTTAACACCGCTGAGATATTTTTGAACATCCTCCGGGGAGAGCTTCCTGAAGTTTTCACCCTTTCTTACAACACCTACCTCAACAGTTTTTGATGTTAGCTCCTCTTCCGTAGCCTGATGCAGCGCCTCTGCTGATAAGGCCACAGCATCATCCATGTCCATGTCATCCCTATATTTTGATTCGAATATGGTGAGGGCAGGGTTTCTTCCCTCCCCAATAGCGCCCGCCCTGTAAGCCATCAATGCGCCTGATGGGTCTGTTTCAAAAAGATGGATGTCTGCGTCATCAACACCTGCA
This sequence comes from Thermoplasmatales archaeon, assembly GCA_030019485.1. Taxonomy (GTDB): domain Archaea; phylum Thermoplasmatota; class JASEFT01; order JASEFT01; family JAUWIS01; genus JASEEW01. The sequence continues at coordinate 4,691 of JASEEW010000108.1, forward strand.
ACAAGCAGTGCTGTTCCAAAGGGCCTAACACCACCGTACTGGGTGTATGTCTGCTTGAAGTCGCATATCCTTTTCACAAGTATCTCAACAGAGATTTTCTCATTGTAGTACAGCCGGTTTATCTGTGCCTCAATCCTTGCCCTGTCCACAAGAACCCTTGCATCTGCCACAAGCCCTGAGGTTGCACAGCCGATATGCTCATCTATCTGAAATATTTTTTCAATGGAAGACGCATCCACAAGCTTGGATGCGATTCTTTTGTCAATAGCAAGGACCACACCGTCCTTGAATTTTACGCCAACAGCCGTTGTTCCTCTTTTCACAGCCTCCCTCGCATACTCAACCTGAAACAGCCTTCCATCCGGTGAAAAAACTGTTATTGCCCTATCATAAGCCATGTTTGCTGGTTGCATAGTATCACCTTTAAATAGTAAACACGAATGGAGATATAAAACTTGTGCATCAGCCCTTTTCTTCTCTTTACAAGAGAAGAAAAGCGTCTGGCGGAAAAGAAGAGAACAGTCTGCTTTCAGCAGACCCAGCGATTTGCTAAAGGCAAATCGCAAAATGTTTATATCCTGCTAAAGTTATCCTAAAAAGATGATGAAAAAAATAATAGTTGTGCTGATTCCTTTAATGATGATTTTTTTATCTATACCACAGGTTGTTACTGCTGACGGAGGGGTTTTTGGGTATCATTATCAAACAATTTATCATCCTGAAAACTCCCAGTCTGCGATTATAAATTATAAAAATGGTGTTCAGAAAATGCTGATTTCTGTGAATTTCACTTGGAGTGAATCCGATAAAACAGCATGGATTCTTCCAGTGCCATCAAAACCAGGGGATACTGATGTTGATGTCATAGATGGAACACCTACATTCAGCGGATATGATGTTAAGGAGGAGGCTAAAGAAGAGCTCAAGGATGGTTTAACAATGTCCCTCATATGTTACCTATCCCCACCAGTTTTACCTTTTATTTATGTTTGGACCTCTGGATTTATGGTTGCTGGTGGTGCAGGGGTCCAAGTTTATAAACACATAGAAAAGGAAGGCATAACTGTTGAGGTTGTTTCTGCGACTGAGGGTGAAGGGTTATATGATTATTTAACTGATAAAGGATTAAATGTTAGTGAAGGAGTAATTCCTCAGTTAGACAGTTATGTTTCAAAAAACTATACATTTGTGATATCATGGGTTTCCTCATCAAACAAAACCATGAGGGAACCAGGTATTGTGATAGAGTTTCCTACAAACAAGATGTACTATCCCTTGATTTTAACATCTATTTACGGTTCTGATGTTATTCCAATAGACATAATTGTTATGGGTCATGTAACACCAGATATTTATTCTGAAATCAAAAAATATACAAAGATGACATACTGGAAAGGATATGTAAGCACAGGCGTATATGGAGGAAGTATAATAATACCAAACTACTCTCCCCCGCCTCCTAGTCTTGTAAATTTTACAGAAGAGATATCCGAGGGCTGGGATGGCAGGTTTACAAGAATTAAAATATCAGCACCATCCAATGCCTTTAACCCGAGTTTACGACTTATTGAATTTTTCCGTCGTTATCCTTGTATTACCCATCTAAAAAAATTAGGTACTTAGAAACC
>JASEEW010000109.1 GCA_030019485.1 Thermoplasmatales archaeon
TATAAATGTTTCTATGACGCTTTTTTTATTTCAAAAATATGGGTAATACATTCCCACGACGGGGGATATGATTATCTCGTAAAGTCGGGTCTGAGGATTTATTTCCAGATGCGAGATAATCACACCGCTGTGCCTGTGTATCAGGAATACCTCGCCAACCTTTGATTCCTCCCATTTCAGGGAAGGACAAACATACTCAACAAAGACAGTAGCGCCTTTGTTCATTTTCTCAAGCAGAACACCGCCGATAAACAGCATACCAAGATAAAAAAACGGCTGGTTGGAAATAAAATAGTTTCTTGCAAGGCTTGTGAAGGGTACTATTAACATCAAAAAGAGGCTGATTATCAGGGAAAACGTGGTTAGATATATCAGGGTTTTCCTGAGAAATAAATGTATTCTAATATCAAACAACTGATATCTAACTGTTACATAGGCAAAAAAGCAAGCCATGATGAGTGTGAGGAAGCTGTCTAATGTAATCCCTGGTAATCCTACAGCACCTTCCAACAGTATGTACCCAATAATTGCAACAAGACCAACAGACATGTGCAACGCCTGTTCTTTTTCTTTTTTCTCCATTTCTAATCTTCTGTTCATCAGATTTAAAACAGCACCTATAATGTAACCAAAGAAGAAAAGTATCGGAACATAATAGTATTCACCCCAAACATACTCGAATTTCTCCAAACCATTTCCGTATTCAACAGAAAAAAATATGTTTGTGAAAATGGTGAGAATAATTAAAACAACTGGTAAAGAATAAAACATCCCCGTTTTTTTCCCACTTTTTGTTGGGTAAACAAAGGTAAAACGAAGTAGAAAAGCAGGAATAAGAATAAAGCCGACATTACTGAGCTTAGCCCAAGACAGGGAAGAGGAAACATCAGGGGCGGACTGCATCATGAACTCGCCGATGTTCCAGAGTGCAAGTGCAAGCATAAGAAAAAAGAATATTATGCCGGCCTCATCCTTTCCCCTTTTGTAAAAAACATAAATACCAAGGGCTAAACTTACAAATGTGCCAATAAAGGATGGGAACATGTACCAGAGCATAAGATTATATGGGATTTCATGGATAAAATGTTTGTTGGATGTCTGCTTCTTTTCAGTTAACTATTTATGCAATAAAATCAATGGATGGGTGATATGAAAAAATTATCGGTGTTTATCATCATGATAGTATTTTTCAGCATACTGTTAGCAGCACCCCAAATACCTGCTGCCGCGGATAGTGAGCCGCCAGAATGGGGTGACTGGAAAATAAATGAGAATACAACAATGACAGGGGAAACCATAGTGGTGCACGGTGATGTTATTGTGGAGAATGGGAGTGCGCTGACCTTAAATAACTGTGTGTTCAGTATCTCCGATACTATAATTAATAAATCGTAGTTATCAGCATCTATTTTACAGCACAAAAAAATAGCATGCTTTTTTATCATCATTCTACGTACAGTTTTTAGTCAGAAAAAACGCTATTTTTGGGTTAGAACGATAACCCATCCTATTAACAGAAAAATAAATTTTAACTTAACATGTCGTTCCAGATTTTTTCTTCATAGGTTAGAATGTAACTAATATTTGCTTTTGAGTAAAGCAATCCATATACTGAACATTTCCATTTCTGAGCAGTTACATCTTTTTGCGTAATAACTTTGACCAGTTGCCATAGATTGTATAGCATCACTGTAAGCAGGAAGAAAAATAGTCTTACCTTGAATATTTTTGTTTTAGTTTTAATCAGAAAATTACCTTTGCCATCACGATAGAAATTCTCAATGTTCCATCTTCTGCCATATATCTCTGAGATTTCTTCTCTATTTTTTGTGTTTATATCTACAATATTTGTACACCAAGAAAAATATTTTTCACTAAGTTTTGATAAATATTTTTTCTTTTTGTTTAGAGTGAAGAATAGTTTTGTGGTGACACCATTGCCAAAAGTATAATTGATTATTTTATCACAGTTGAAATTTCGCTTATCCCAATATAAATTTTTGATGATGGCATATATCTTATCATTCTTAGTAATTGGTGCCAGGTATTTTAAGTTGTATTTTTCGATTACTGGTATAATCTTTGAGTTTGCAAATCCTCTATCCATGAGAACTAAACTAATTCTGACTTTTTGCGATGCTACTTTTAATAATTCATCGATAAGTCTGGCTTTGTTTGAAAAAGCAGTTACAGGTAATGCATGAAGACAGACTTTGAATCCCTTTATGAATATGTTGAGGGTTATGTATTGATAGCAGTATGAGGTTCCTTTTTGTTTCTTAGTGCCTACTACACCCGTATCATTTTTATTTCCCCAATACGGTATTTCTGTAATGTCTACCATAGCTATTACTCTTCTTGTAAGGAGTCTCATATTTTTCCTGAGTTTGGAAAAAAAGTTCATCCTGAGTTTTCATGAACTCAGTGATTATCTCTTCTTTTGTCTTCTGTTTTATACGAGCATTAATTGTATCTGCATCTGGAATCCATTGTTTTGCTCTGATCGTGAATTCTTCCAAACCGCTCTCAAAATACAATTTTCTCATTGCACAGAAAATTATGCTTTTTAAAATAATATGTGTTCTCAGCTGAGTATTTTTACCAAACCAGAAACTAATGTTCTTGCTGAGTAGCCCAAGCGAAATTTTATTTACTCTCTTATCTATTTTCTTTTTGTCCCTACAAGGTGTACTCATCCCATCCACCTCTATTGTATGAGATGGATGCACCTCTAGGGACTAAAAATTTACTCTACTGTCGGAGATACTGGGAGATAGAAAGAGGTATCTACGTAGTTGCAAAAGCACTTGAACTCGGAGTTATAAAGCCAAAGAACGATAAAGAATTAGGGCAGATATTAGATGAGGTTAAAGGAATATATCCTCAGAAGGCTATAGAAGCTATTAGAAAAAGGTTTAGGGGGAAGAAATATGGGGATTGCTGAAGAAATACATGAGGAGTATATAAAAAATTTTGATGAATGGGAAAAGGCTGCTAGGAAAGAGCGGGAAAGAAGTGTGGACTGGAAAAAAGTAACGAGAAGATGCGCACCTGAGCAGATAAAGGGTATAAGGCTATTTGTGAAGTATAGGCTGTATGAGGCTGCAGCGAGCATAGCTAAGATGGATCTTTACGACTTTATTATCCTGCTAAAAGATTTAGGGATTTCAAGGGGATGAGTAACCACACAAAAAGAGGGGGGGAAACAAGGAGAAGGTTGAGGAAGTGAAAAGGGAGATGGAGAATCTTCAGTGAAAAAAGAAGGATAAATCTTTAATCTAAAATACATATTACTGTTTATGAAAATCCATTCCTCCTGCTTCATAGCAGAAAATGCAACAGTAATTGGTGATGTAACAATAGGGGAAAACTGCAGTGTATGGTACAATGCAGTTGTCAGGGGAGACAGGAATTCAATAGTTATTGGCAAAGGAACAAACATTCAGGATAATGCTGTGGTCCATGTGACTAAGCATAATGTGACAGTAATTGGTGAGAATGTTTCCATAGGACATGCTGCAGTCGTACACGGGGCGAAAATAGGAGGCAACTGCCTCATAGGCATGAGTGCAACTGTTTTGGATGGTGCTGAGATTGGCGCGGGTTCATTGATTGGTGCCTGTGCGCTTGTTACTAAGAATATGAAAATACCGGAAAACAGTCTTGTTCTTGGTGTCCCAGGAAAGGTTGTGAAAACAGACAAAAAACTTGTAGATATAATAACAAGGAATGCTGAGGTTTACAGGAAACTTGCAGAAGAGCATAAAAGAAAAAAGTATGACACATATGATGTTAATCTTCAAGACAAAGATTAAATATCAACAAAATTATGCTGTTTACCATGAACCCGATGTGGAAATACAAGACAAATGGTACTATAAGGGATGTATGCATATCCGGGAACTCGGAATATATAGGCGCAGCCTCCTATGATAAAAGTATTTATTTCTTTGACAGAACAGGCAGACTCCTCTGGAAATATGAAACAGGAAATGAAGCAAGGGATGTGTCAATATCATCAGACGGCAGTTACATGGTGGCCTGCTCAGACGATAAAAACATTTATATTTTTGACAAAACAGGAAAGGTTCTTCTGAGGTATGAGGCGAAAAATATTGTGAGGGATGTCAGCATGTCATCAGATGGAGGATGCGCGGTAGCAGGCTCTGATGACAAAAACATCTATTTTTTTGACAGGAAAGGCAAAATGTGGAACTATGAAACAAAAGGATGGGTTGGCAGGGTTGCTGTTTCATCAAACGGGGAATACGCTGTTGCAGGCTCTGTGGACCATAACGTCTATTTTTTTGACAGAAGCGGCAGGCTGTTATGGACATATAAAACAGGCAGCTGGCTTGAGACTGTTGCAATGTCAACAAACGGCAGCTATGTAGCAGCAGGCTCTGATGACAAAAACATCTATTTTTTTGACAAAAATGGGCATCTTCTATGGAAATATGAGACTATAAACCCCCCTGCATGCATTAGATTGTCTTCCGATGCAAACTACATATCGGCAAGTACTGAGGGGAAAATTTATTTCTTTGACAGAACCGGAAGGCCGCTGTGGCAGGATATAACAGGTTTTGAGGCCCCAGAAACCAAAATCTCAGGTAATGGTGAGACATTGGTCGCAGGCAGCAGAAACAATCAACTCACTGTTTTCGACAGGGTTGGAAGAAAAATATGGAAGTATGATGCTGGCTCATGGGTTGAAACAGTGGATGTCACAATGAATGGGAGATACTGTGTTGGCGGCACGCAGGATGGAGAAATTATTATGTTTGATAATTCTGCTTTCTTTGAAGAGAGTGTAAATGAGCTTAAAAGAAAAACAGATTACCTTAAAAACACTGGTAAAAATGTTGATGAATTTGAAAATCTGTTGAATTTATCCCTGAATGCCGCAAAAAATAGGGAATACACAAATGCTATGAACTATTTGGTAGGATGCAAAAACCTGATTGAGAAAATTGGTACTGTTCCAATAGAAAAATGTTCATCCTGCCTAAAAAAAATAGAATCTGAATGGAACATCTGCCCGTACTGTGGGAAAAGATTGAAATGATAAAACCCTACAAATTTGAGAACATTTATTCTGATGGGAAAAATCTTCTGACAAAAGGCAGACCTGTTTCCAGTGAAAAAACCATTAATGAATACAGACTCTGGAATCCTAGAAGAAGCAAACTGTGCGCCATGCTTCTAAACAAATGCAAAACAATGCCTATCAAGAAAAACAGCAGGGTTCTATATCTTGGTGCTGCGTCAGGCACAACCAGTTCATATGTTTCAGATATTGCAGACAATGGTGTTGTTTACTGTGTTGAGTTTTCTCCCAGGGTTTTCAGGGAGCTTATATTTATGTGCGAAAAAAGGAAAAACACAATTCCAATACTTGCTGATGCAAATAAACCTGAAAAATACAGACACATTGTTGAAAACGTTGATGTTATTTATCAGGATATTGCGCAGAGAAACCAGACAGAGATATTTAAAAAAAATATAGGGGTGTTTCTTAAAAAAAATGGATACGGTATCATTATGGTGAAGGCAGGAAGCATAGACACAACTGCAAAGATAAAGGATATTTACAATCATGTTATAAATGAATTGAAAAGCTTTGAAATTGTTGAGAAAATAGAATTAAAACCCTACTGTAAGGATCATCTTGCAATTTGTGTTAAAGGAGGGTAAATGAAAAGAATAGATATAGTAAAATTTTTCACACCTTTTGGAATTGTAGGTATAGTATCATTAATTTTGATTCTGGCAGACCCTGTAGAGTTAAAATATGCTGCTGGGTATGGAGGAATGATGCTGACCTATTTCTTCCCATTAAATCCTCTTGGCAGGATAACAATAGTTTTAGCTGCTATTGCTAATCTAAACCTGTTCCTTGCTGTTCTTTCCATTGTTTTTGTTGATGCGGTTTCCTCTTTGTTTATAGTATGGAATTTTGATATTGCTACAAAAATACCGTTTATTGGAAAATTTTTGTTGAAAACTGAGGAAAAAGGAAAAAGGGCGTTGGAAAAATATTCTTGGGTGAGGGGGCTGTCGTTCATTGGTGTTATGCTATTTGTAGCAATACCTTTTCTTGGAACAAACGCAGTGGTGGGATCAATCGTAGGCAAAATCATTGGAATGACACCAGCAAGGGTTTGGATTGCAGTACTTATTGGCTCAATCATTGGTGTTATGATTATTGCGCTTCCAGCGTACTATGGTGTGGCTCTGCTTAAATAGTATGTTCGTGGGGAGAGAGTAAAAAAATCAGTCGGAATTACCA
>JASEEW010000110.1 GCA_030019485.1 Thermoplasmatales archaeon
GGGGAAATGTACATACTCAACAGCTCAAACATCACATCTGTGAATCCAAATGCGCATTATCTTTTCTGGGTCAGAAATGATTCAAAGTTTGAGATGAGGGATAGTGAGCTGAGTGAGTGCGGGTGGAATGTGGATAATAAAGGATTGGAAATAGAGACTGATAGCGTGCTAATAGAGAATTGTATGTTTTCAGATAATTATATTGGCCTTTATCTCTCATATTCATCAAACAACACCATAATAAATTGTACTATATATGATAATTCTCGTGACGGGATCTACCTTTATTCTTCCTCAAATAACATTATCACAAACTGCCTTATCCACAACAATTCTTGGTATGGAATTTACCTATTAGACTCTTCGGACAATCAGATAAGTGCTTGCTGGATTTACAACAATTCTTATAGCGGCCTCTGGCACTATGGCTCCTCGAATAACAGTATTAGTGCGTGTCATATTTACAACAACTCAGATTACGGTGTTTGCCTCTCCTCTTCTTCGAATAGTGCCGTAAGCGAATGCAGGATTTACAATAATTCTTATGGCATCAGGCTGTGGTCTTCATCAAACAACAACCAAATAACAAACTGCACTATTTATAACAATTCTGATGGCATCAAGCTACTTTATTCCTCAAACAACACCATCTCCAACTGCACAATCTCCTCAAACAACGAAACCGGGATTTATTTAGAAGATTCCTCAAACAATGAGATCACAGACTGCAACATTTCAGATAACAATGTGGGCATTTATCTATTAGATTCAGTTAATACAAGTGTTAAAGATTGCAATTTTTCAAATAACACTTATGGGACGGTTGTTGATTCCTCTTCAGAGACTACACTAGCAGGATGTGATTATATATTCAACGGTGATATCATCCCACCGGGAAAGAAGAAGGGGCTAACTGCTCATGTCACAGCGCTTTATCCATCAGCAATTAACTGCTATAATTCCTCGGACACTGAGATATCTGATTGTGCCATATCTGAAAACAAAAAGGGCGTTTGTCTTCAAAATTCATCAAATATCAATATCTCTAACTGCACAATTTCCTCAAATAATGAAACAGGTGTTTACCTTGTTTCCTCATCAGATACCTTAATTGCAAACTCAACAATATCAGGAAACTACAGCAACCCTGACTATCATGACCTCTTTCTCTCATCTGATTCTCATTTAAATCTTCTCAACACAAAATTCACAAACGTTTCATTCGCAGACACCAACTCTACCTTAAACGTCTCCTGGTATCTGGATGTCAATGTTCTCTGGAACAACAGCATTCCTGCAGAGTATGCAGACGTAACAATCTTTGATAATCTAACAAATGAGGTTTTTAACGGCTCAACAGATAAAAATGGATGGATAAAAAATATTGTGGTTCAAGAATATACCCAGAATCAGACAAATACAACATCTTTCACTCCTCACAACGTTACAGCATCACAGGGATATATCAGTGTCTGGGATGATAATGTTACAGTAGATGAAACAAAAACTGTTTGGCTCATACTTGATCATAATGCACCCGAGATAAACTACACAACTGTTTCGCCTGAGCAGGAATATTCAACTGATGAGAACACAACCTTAGACTTTTCTTTTAATGTTTCACATCCTGATAATCTGACATTGATATATTACTGGTATCTGTATCTGAATGAGACTGAGGTTGAAAATGCTACAGGTGCATTGGAAAATACGACGGTTATCCAGAAAATAAACTGGACATATTATTTCAACTTCACATCACACGGGAACTACACGGTAAAGGTTACGGTGTCTGATGGTAATGCAACCGTTTCATGCGAATGGGTTTTAACAGTGAATGATGTGAATGGAAGACCAGAGATAACCTGCTTCTATCCGCCTAAGGACATCGTTCTTGGCAATCTTTCCTGCATAATCTTCAGTATTACTGCATCTGACCCTGACAACGATGCTATAAGTTATCAATGGGAAGTGAATGGCAGAGAAGTTAATGAAACATCAGAATACATTTTCTATGCCGAGTACAACGCGTCTGAGAATGCAACAAACGTTTATTATGTAGAGGTAACTGTCACAGATGGAAAACTGCCTGACAATCACACATGGACAGTTACTGTTGTGGATTTAAACGCAACCTATGATTATCTGCTTCAGCAGATAGAGATTCTTAAAGCTGCTGTTGAAAACATAACTAAACTAATAGGAAACATAACAGAGACCCTGCTTAATCGGACAGAGCTCCTTGAAAACATCACCTGGCTTGTGGAAAACATAACTGCTTTAAACATGACAGTTCTAAAGGATAAACTTGATCAACTATTCATTGAGTTAGAAAACATGAATGTAACACTTGCGCAGCTGAATGAAAATCTAACAAGAATCCAGGAGGAGCTTAATAACGCAACGGATAAGATAGGAAATCTTACAGTCATGCTTGAGAGTGCAAATGCATCAAGGGATCAGGCAATAGATAATGAAATCATGGCTCAGAATGCGAAAGAAATTGCGGAAAACGCTGCAGCAGCTGCTTTAAAGGAAAAGGATGAGGCAATAAAGGCAAAAAACAAGGCTGAGTACAAACTGGCTGGGAGTGTTGTCCTAGGGGTCATAGGCGGCGTAATAGCAGGCTTCCTTATCTCCTTTTTGCTCAGAAGAAAACTCCCGAAGAAAGGTTAATACATGAAAATAAAATTTCTTGGGGGTGCATCCGAGGTTGGAAGACTTGGGATGCTCATGGATGACAGATTCCTTTTTGACTATGGTTTTTCCCCATCAAAACCACCAAAATACCCGTTAATGGCATCCAACGCAGAGGTTGTTTTTCTCAGTCACTGCCATGTTGATCATTCAGGAATGATTCCACTGGTATGCAGGAAATATAACCCTAAGGTTCTGGCAACATCAGCAACAGCAATGCTTGCAGAATTGCTTGCAACGGATTCCCTCAAGGTTTGCAAGTATGAGGGCTATCCTGCTCCTTACAAAAAATCTGATATTAGAAGTGCAATGAAAAATTTTGAGATAATAAGATACAGCGATTCAGTGAACGTAAACGGGTTAAGGCTCAGGTTTCATTCAGCAGGGCATATCCCAGGCTCAACAATGTTTGAGTTCAACGACTCACTTTTCACGTCTGATTTGAACACCATAGACACACAGCTTGTTTATGGTGCAAAGCCTGTGAAATGCAGAAACCTTTTCATAGAGGGAACATACTCCGGGAGGGAGCATCCCCCAAGAAAAGAGGTTGAAAATTCTTTTTTGGAAAAGATTGATGAAGTGGTTGAAAGAGGCGGGAAAGTAATCATTCCTGTTTTTGCTGTTGGCAGAACCCAGGAGGTGCTGATGCTTCTCAGAAACTCTGGTCATGAGGTATGGCTTGACGGCATGGGTAAAGCAGTGAGCAGGATATTCCTGGAAAACCCTGATTATCTGAGAAGCCCGAAGGGGCTTAGAAATGCTATGAATAAAACAAAGATTGTTCACTCTGAACTTGGCAGAAAATATGCCCTTAAAGGTGATGTTATTGTTGCAACATCAGGGATGATGGACGGGGGTCCTGTCCTCGGGTATATGAAGCATTTAAAGGATGACAAAAACAATGCAGTGCTGCTGACAGGCTATCAGGTTGAAGGCTCAAACGGCAGGATGCTTCTGGACAGGAAAAAACTGAATTTTTCTGGTGTAACCGAACCAGTAAACTGCGGGGTGGAATATTTTGATTTTTCCGCACACTGCGGGCATAAAGAGCTTGTGGGCTTTGTTCACGGTTGCGAGCCTGAGAATGTGATTATTTATCATTCTGATGACAGGAAACCGCTTAAGAATTCTTTGAATGAGTATAATGTTCACACACCTGAGAATAATGAGGTCATAGAAATATAACGTTAATATTAATAAATCATAACACGATAACCATTAAAGGTGATAACTATGGAAGGAATAAGGAAAAGCATGGAAAAAATTGGGATACCCGGAAGGGATTTATATGATCTGCCGACATCTGACAAAACATTTCCTGACGGGGCAAACTACAGGATGGAAATCTCAGGCGTGGAGAGGTTTTCAACCCTGGAGGCAGTCGTTGATGAAGCAGAGAAAAGAGACATACCAATACACAGATTGATAAGCGTGGTTATGGGCTCCACACTGCTTTCAACAGATGAGCTTTCTGATTTTGCAAAACTGGCATCTGAGAAAAAAATGGAGGTAATAATGACACCTGGTCCAAGAAGCTCATGGGACACCGGCAGACAGCTAATAACACCCGAGGGCGTAATTTCAGGTTTAAGGGTTAGAGGGTCAGATAACCTTTCATACCTGATAGCAGACATAAAAAGATGCATTGAGCTTGGCTTCAGAGGATTCCTTGTTACAGATGAGGGCGCTCTCTGGCTTTTGAGTGAAATGAGAAAAGCAGGTGATATTCCAAAGGATGTTGTTTTCAAGGTATCAATATATGCTGGGCATGCAAATGCTGCTGGCGGAAAGGTTCTGGAAAGCCTTGGAGCAAACACGTTTAACCCTTTAGGTGACCTGAGCCTGCCCATGTTTGCGTCAATAAGAAAAACCATTAGCATCCCAATGGATGTGCACATAATCCTTTCTGAATCATTCGGCGGATTCAACCGCTTCTGGGAGGCGCCAGAGCTTGCAAGGATATGCTCACCGTGCTATTTCAAGATTGAGCCAGGAACTGCTCTTGCTGCTGGCGGTGGAATATACAAGCCCTGGACTGATGAAAACTTTCTTGCAAAGTTTGCCAGGGAAAAAGTGAAGTATGCTGAAATCATAAGGGAAATCATTGAGAAAAACAACCCAAGGTTAAAACTCTCAAAACATGGAGTAAAGGATCTTGCAATACCAAAGCCATGAAGCTTGAATATGTTTATGTTGATGAAAGGAATGCTGTTCTTTTCAATGATGAAAATACAGAGTACATAAAGGAAAAAATTAAGGATGCAACGAAAATTCCTGGGAACAGGAAAAAAATTTATGCAGAGCTTGCAAAGCATTTTGCTGTTGACCCTGACAAGGTTAACAATGTTATTGTTCTTTATGTGAACAGAATGAAAAATGTTGAAAAGATGAAGGAGAAGCCTGATTTTGAGAAGGACATTTCAAAACTTTGCAGGAAGATAGGGCACAGGTATATCACTATTAAACTGTCAGGTCTCAGGGGATATAAAAGATGTGAAAGATGCGGCAGGGTTGTGACAAAGTACAGGATAAGGGCAAAATAAAACAGGTTTTATAAACCTATCATTCTCAGAAACTTCTCCGCGTTTCTCACCCTGAATTTTGTAGTTTTCAGGTTTTTTATTGTAGGGAAAGTTATACTTTCCCTACACTCGAAAACTTTTCTTTGATTTCTTTGAAAAAGTTTTCTCGGGAAATGTCTGTTTTCAGAGAGCAGATAATCTGCTGACACATACTCAGTAAATGCGGCGATAGCCGCATCCGATGTTTTGAGCCCTTTCTTTTCATATTTTTTAATCAAGTTTTTTGGCACCGCGGATATATCAACAACATGTATTGATGATGAGAGAATAGTTCACCAATGTTTTTAGTCTTTCAACAACCTCATCAAGGATGAGTGATGGTATGAAAACCTCAAATAAATCCATGTTTTCAAGGATTCTCATGCAAACAGTTTTTTTCTCTTTGAACGCAAAAATGAATATGTTGCTGTCAAGAACGACTCACATATTTTCCTGCCCAGATTTTTTCTCTGACCTTTCTTAGTTCCTTGATTTCATCCTCAGGATCAAAACTCTTGCCAGTCTTTTGCACCTTTGCTCTAACCTTTTTTATCTGCTCCTGCCAGGGTCTGAAAAATCCAAGTTTCCTGAGATACCTTATTATTGCGGACCTGACAAACTCGCCTTTGCTCATGTATTTCTTTGAATACCTGTCAACTTCTTTATCAACAACATTGGGAATTTCAACAGTCACTACCACGGTTTCGCCCATATTATGTCTCCCTTTTTTTCAAAGAGTTTAACTGCTCCCTGATTGCTTCCCTGATAAGTTCATTCCTGCTTACAAAGTATCCTTCCTTTGTTACTTCATCAATGCTTGCAACTATCCTTTTTGGAAGGCGCACCTTTAGTGTTTTAGTCATGATATTACAGTAGTGTCTCAATGCCGTTTCCAATAGTTATAATTTTCGCCACTTTTTTCCAGTGATGGAGTGGTGTGCTCCCAATTGTTTGTTAAGTCCATC
>JASEEW010000111.1 GCA_030019485.1 Thermoplasmatales archaeon
CCTTTTCTGCATCCACTGGATGCAGAAAAGGCGCTGCTGATGGCTAAACTGAAAAAAGGAATAAAACTCAAGGTTGGAATACTGAACAAAGCACCGTATGTGCGCTTTCCAAAGGAGTTCCATAAATTATTGCATAAGGGTGAAACTGTGTCTTTGAGTGCAAAAGCGCCAGGGCAGTTTTTCATAGAAATTGGTGGCAGAATAAAGACATGAATTAAATTGGATGTCGTGAAAAAGAGGTGTTGAAAAATGGGCGTAGAGTTTATACACGGTTTTCTATTTTGTGGGATAATGCTATTTATACTGTTGATTTTAGTATCAGCGTTTTATATAATCAAAAAAGAGATAAAACAAACACCCTTAGAAGAAAAGAAGAAAATTAAACATCGTTTTATTTCTCCATATCATCTTCTACTTGTTGGAATAATGTTTAGCATCTGTGGCTGGATAGCAGAGATTTTTACTCCTATTGGTGCCTTCAATCCATTTTTCTTCTTCTTACCCGCAGGCATAGTGTTTATATTCATTGGTATTCTCTATGCATTTTTGTCTTATCAACCCGGATCTAAAGAGGAGAACCGTTTTGTAGTAGGTTTTACAGTTTTCCTTGTTTTGCTTCTGATGATTTTAGGTATGATTATTCTTTTATTTCCTTAATCTCCAATTCTCCACAACAACCTTACCATTTTTTATCACAGTATCAACAATATTCATCCCAATTTTATAAGGTATGCTCTCATAGTTTGGAACATTTAATATCAAAATGTCTGCCTTTTTCCCGATTTCAAGACTCCCAATTTCTTTTCCTCTGTTTATGGCGAATGCTGCATTAATCGTTGATGCGCTTATTGCCTCAGCAGGCGTCATTCTCATGCTGTAGCATGCCAATGCTATGATAAATCCCATGTTTAATATCCAGCAGTTAGGGTTGAAATCAGTTCCAAGCGCAACCGGCAAACCGTAATCTATGTATTTTCTTGCATCAGCATATTTTTCCATTGTTGTAAAGGATGTTCCAGGGAGAAGAACACCAATTATCCCTTTTTCAGCCATTTTTTTTATTCCTCTGTCAGATGATTCCAGTAAATGGTCAGCTGAGATGCAGCCAATTTCAGATGCGAGCTCCGCCCCCCCTGTCCAGTATATCTCGTCAGCATGAATCTTTGGTTTAAGACCAAATTTTTTCCCTTCATCCAGTATTTTTCTTGCCTGCTCTATTGTGAAAACATTTTTTTCGCAGAAAACATCGCAGAACTCTGCAAGATTCCTGATTTTCGGAAACATATTCCTGATAATTAAATCAACATATTTATCAGGGCTGTTTTTAAATTCTAATGGTATTGCATGCGCTCCAAGAAACGTTGGGACAACATCAACAGCATGCCTTTTATTCAGCTCATTGATTACTTTCAGGCATTTTATTTCATCCTCAGGGTTTAAACCATACCCAGTTTTTGCTTCAACGGTTGTTGTGCCGCTGAGCAGCATTTCATCAAGCCTTCGTAACCCAAGAGCAACAAGTTCTTTTCTATCTACTTTTCTTGTTTTGTTAACAGTAGCGTATATCCCGCCGCCGCTTTCCAGTATCTCAAGATATGTTTTTCCTTCCAGTTTTATTTTCAGCTCGTTTTCCCTTGAGCCAGAAAAAACAAGATGTGTGTGGCAGTCAACAAAACCAGGCATAACAACCTTGTTGGAGGCATCAATTGTTTTTTTTGCGTCAATCTTTATCTTTTTATCAATCCTAAAAATCCTGCTGTTTCTGGCTGCAATTGCGCCATCATTTATTATTCCCAGTTCCTCCAGTTTATCCTTTACTTTTGCTTTTCTGGATTTTACTGTGAGGACTTGGGCTGCATTTTTAATCAACAGCTCTGCTTTCATAGGTAGGGTATTAGATACATATTTTAATAAGTTATGCTATACATGGTATTATGGAAATACTCTTTGGTCCTGCAGGCATACCCCTCTCATGCAAGGGCAGAACCATACTGGATGGCATAATAGACACAAGAAAACTTGGTCTTGATGTAATGGAAATAGAACTGCTGAGGATGGATGCAGACATCGGGGACATTGACAGGATCAAAAAAGCATCAAAACAGCACAACATTAGACTTTTTATGCACGCACCATACTACATGAACCTGTCAGGAGACAAGGCTGAAGCAGATAAATACGTGGAGGTTGTTAAGGAAAGCGGGGTGCTTGCGTCAAGGTTGGGCGCAGAAATACTGGTTGTGCATCTTGGAATGTACGATAAAAACAAAAATCAGTCTTTGGAAAACATTGTCGGCAACATCAGGCGTCTGAGGGATTCATTTTCTGATAGAGGATTAAAATGCAAAATTGGCATAGAAACATCAGGTAAGCAGGGTTTGTTTGGGAGCATGGATGAGATTGTCACGGTGTGCAAAAGGGTGAAAGGCGTAATTCCTGTTATCAATTTTGCTCACATCCATGCAAGAGGCAACGGCTGTTTAAAGACCCTGGAGGATTTTCAGGGGATATTTGATAAAATGAAACCATTGAAACTTAAATCATATTATACTCATTTTTCAGGTGTTGTGTATGAAAATGGTAATGAGATAGACCTCACACCAATAAAGAAAAGCAACCTGAAATTCGATCCTCTTGCAGAATGCATCCTGAAGAATAAATACAACATCACGATAATATCTGCCTCACCACTCCTGGAGCACGATGCAATATACATGAAGTTAATCCTGGACAGGGTAAAGGAGAAGATTTCGAAAAAGAAGCCGGAGATAAAAAGGGTTGAGAAAAAACCAGAGAAGGTTAAAGTAAAGAAGCCTTTAAAAAAGAAGCCTGTGAAACCAAAGAAGGCTGTTAAAAAAATAATAAAAAGAAAACCAGAGAAAAAGATGAAGCCTAAAAAAGCAGTGAAAAAGAAACCAAAGAAAACAAGGAAGCCAAAAAAGGCTGTGAAAAAGAAAAAAATTATAAAAAAGAAGAAGTATAAGAAAGGTGGGAAAAAGGTGGTGAAAAAACCAAAAGAAGTTAAGAAAGCCAAAACAAGACTTGCACTTATGCGTGAGGCTTATGAGAAAAGGAAAAGGGAATATGAAAAACGGAAGAAGGCAGGAAAAAGAAGATAACTTATTATGGAGGAAATAAAGTTTTAGGTATGTTCGACATCTGGATTATAGCCGGGTTGATTTGTTTAATAATTCTTCTGATACTGTCAGCATTTTTTTCAGCATCAGAGATTGCACTGGTTTCATTGACTAGGGTGAGGGTGAGGCAGGAAATAGAAAAAGGAAGAAAGGAGGCAGTAATCATTCAAAACCTGCTGAAAAACCCCCAGAAATTTATTGGGGCAATACTCGTTGGCAACAACGTAGTAAACCTGCTTGCATCAATCATAGCAGCAGCCATGGCAATAAGAATCTTCGGGGATGTTGGCATAGGTATTGCGACCTTTGCTATGGCCCTTGTACTCCTCATATTTTGTGAAAACACACCAAAGGCGTTTGCTGTCAGAAACGAGAAATTCGCATTCAGGATTGCCAGACCTGTTAGGGCGGCTGTGTTTTTACTGGGTCCAATTGCTTTGGCGTTAAATGCTGTTTCAAATGCTATCATAAAGGCGTTTGGTAGAAAACCTACAAAAAAAGGGGCTGTAACCGAGGATGAAATCAAGACAATGCTGAAAATGGGTGAGGAGGAAGGTACAATAGAAAAGGATGAGAGAAAAATGATATATGAGGTTTTTGAGTTTGATGAAACAAAAACAAAAGAGGTAATGGTTCCAAGGGAAATGATTGTGTGCATAAGGGAGGATAAAACTGTTGGCACTCTCATAGACCTATCAATGGAAACAGGTTTTTCAAGGATGCCTGTGTACAGGAACAGCATTGATGATATCACAGGCATGGTTCATGTGAAGGACACATTAAAACTTGATAAGGATACACCCCTGCTTAATATTATAAGGCCAATCCTCAGAATAAAAACAACAGAAAAAGCAGATGAGGTTCTCAGGGAGATGCAGAGGAAAAGAACCCACATCGCGGTTGTTACTGATGAAAACAATAAAACGGTTGGTCTGGTTTCAATAGAGGATTTAATAGAGGAGATAGTGGGAGAAATAGCAGATGAGCATGAAAAATGACAGTTGTAAATCCAGCGGATATACCCTTTTCATAACATCTAAGTAGGTACTTACCATTGCCTCATCATCTCCACATTTCAAATCCAGTTAGAAGCGATGATAAAGGTACACCGTTGGTGGTTGTTTATTTTCATGATGGGGCAAGTTTTATATGGACATATAACCTTTTATTTTTCAGTGACGAAAATGAGGAGAAAACTTATTACTACTGTAGCAATAACCTTGTTGATTATTCCAATGTTCTCAGCAAGTGTATCTGCACCATCAACTCAAACATCCCCGGCAATAAGCATTCATACGTGCACAATTTATTTTCATCAAGGATGGAACCTGATCAGCATACCAATATTAGACATAGGCAAAGCGTCTGACCTAAAATCATTGATAGGAAACAACTGCACTGCCATTGCGAAATGGGACACGGTATTAGGGAGATTTATCACACATCCAACAGAAACAGGTATAAGCAACTTCAAAATAGAACCACAACATGGGTATTTTGTAAACGTTATAGATGATACTGTTTTCCAGGTCCAGGGGCAAGCTGTAGTCAACATAAACATATCATTGGAAAATGGATGGAATCTTTTAGGATGGTTTGACCCGTTGTCTACGTATGCAAACAGTTTAATTGGGAAAATAAGTTACTGCACACACATAAAAAAATGGAACAATGCAACCCAGAATTTCGAGTTATACCCAGGAAATAATTTCAAGATAAACTACTGCGAAGGATTCTTTGTCTATGTAGAGCAAAAAAGCAGATGGAGCTATGAGTTAAAAGACACTGACAAAGACGGCTTGTATGATATATGGGAGGAAAACGGTTTCAACATAACAAAGGAAACAACTGGTGAAACACTAACCAACATATCCACAGGATTAACACAAAACCTGAACAGCATAGCATGGAAAACAGATGGTAGTTACGCATTAATGGTTGGTGACAATGGAACAATAGCAAAATATAACGAGAAAAAAATAAGCACAATAAACAGTGGAACAAACAAAAATTTGTATTCAGTGGCATGGCAACCCAACAGTAACTATGCATTAATCTGCGGTAAAAATATCATATTAAAATATGAATATGATGAGAACAATGATAGAGATAATGTGATTATATTAAGAGAAGATTCTAATGTGTATTATGATGTTGCGTACAAACCCAAAGAGAACTATGCATTAATTACATCAAGTAATGGAACATGGAAATATGATGGAAACCTTGGACAAATAGGACTAGTAGGCACAATTTGCAAGGCGGTAGAATGGAGCTGGTCTGGAGAAGTGGCTTATGTCTCAACAAATGGGGCAATATACAAATATGATGGCGCAGATTTCCAAAAAACACAAACACTCTGGAACAATGAAGAAATCCTTAGTATGGCACCACAAACATTCGCAAACTACATGCTAATGGCAGGAAAGTATAAACCCTATGGTGATATTTGGCCTGTTCTAGCAACATGCAATGGAACATACAGCAGAATTCAACTCTCAGATGGAGAATACACATACAGCGAAGGGACAGAGAATGTATGTTTGGGTAAGTTGGTTTCTACAGGAGGAACTGTAAATAGTCCAGAAAATGCTGTGGATGGAAGTGGAAGCACATACGCAAATTTGGTTGCCTATAATTTTGGACCTTACACTGCTTAGTTGTCAGTAGATTTAGGAAAAAATATGTTATTTCTCACATGGATGCGAGCATAGCCTGGAATAATGTTGGTACACCCACAGGTTATATGTATCTTCAAGCAAACCTCGGTGGAGGATGGACAAATATTTATCAAAGAGGAGCATCTGAAACAACATGGGAACAAGTACATTCACTCCCTATTTACACTGATCAGGTAAGGTTTTATGAAAACATTGATGGAACAGGACCAAGTAACCTTATCAATATATGGCTATATGAGTTTCGTGCGTTTAAAGCGATACCAAACGGCGATCTTGGAATACTAAAAAATGCTGCATGGAAACCAGATTGCAGCAAAGCATTAATCGCTGGTGTAAACAACCAAAACAAAGGAGTACTGCTAAAGTATAATAACACAAAGGT